>DATCQG010000174.1:0-11753 GCA_036569625.1 Dermatophilaceae bacterium
GGGGTCCGGCAAGAGCGTCACGAGCCTGTCGATCATGGGTCTGCACGCGCCCGGGACCGCCCTGATCTCAGGTCAGGTCGTCCTCAATGGCGACAGCCTGGTGGGCGCTTCGGTTGAGCACATCCGCAGGCTCCGCGGCAAAAACATGGCCATGATCTTCCAGGACCCGCTCTCAGCCATGCACCCGTACTACACGGTGGGACACCAGATCATCGAGGCGTATCGCGTGCACAACGCGGTGTCCAGACAGGTGGCTCGCAAGCACGCCATCGAGATGCTCGACCGCGTCGGGATCCCTCAGCCGACCTCGCGGGTCGACGACTACCCCCACCAGTTCTCCGGCGGCATGCGACAGCGCGCCATGATCGCCATGGCGCTCTCGTGCGACCCCGAACTGCTGATTGCCGACGAGCCGACAACCGCGCTCGACGTGACGGTCCAGGCACAGATCCTTGACCTCATCCGCGACCTGCAGCAGGAGTTCAACTCGGCGGTGATCATCATCACCCACGACCTCGGCGTCGTCGCTGAGCTGGCTGACGACATCCTGGTGATGTATGCCGGCCGCAGCGTCGAGTACGCCAGCGCCCACGAGATCTTCACCGCACCGCAACATCCCTACACGTGGGGACTGTTGGGCTCCATGCCTCGGCTGGACCGCGAGCGCGCCGAGCGGCTGCTGCCGATCAAGGGCGCACCCCCGAGCCTGATCAATGTCCCGAGCGGCTGTGCCTTCCACCCGCGCTGCTCCTATGGCCATCTCAATGGAGGTGCCAGTGAGACCGAGCGTCCGGAGCTGGTCGAGATATCGCCCCGCCACTACCTCGCGTGCCACCTGTCCAACCACGACCGCCAGCGGATCTGGGAAGATGAGATCAGGCCGAAGCTGTGAGGACCGCGATGAGCCAGCCCGCTGACGTGGCATCTCCCGACGGAGCGACACCGTGACCCAAGCACCCACCGATTCCCCAACCTCGTCGCCGAACGGCTCCGGCCAACGCGAGGACCTTCTCGTCGTCACCGACCTGCAGAAGTACTTCCCGATCCGTCGTGGCCTGCTGCAGCGTCAGGTGGGCGCCGTCCAGGCGGTCGACGGGATGAGCTTCACGGTGCGCAAGGGTGAGACCTTCTCCTTGGTGGGTGAGTCCGGATGCGGCAAGACGACGACGGGCCGCCTGCTGACCCGGTTGCTCGAGCCCACCGACGGCACGATCCTCTTCGAAGGCCGGGACATCACCCACATCTCGACGGGCAAGATGCGCCCGCTGCGTCGGGACGTGCAGATGATCTTCCAGGATCCGTACGGCTCTCTGAACCCACGGCATACGGTCGGAACCATCGTTGGTGCACCCTTCCACCTGCAGAAGGTCAAGACCGAGCGCGGCACCAAGAGGACCGTCCAGGAGCTGCTCGAGCTGGTGGGGCTCAACCCAGAGCACTACAACCGATACCCGCACGAGTTCTCCGGTGGGCAGCGTCAACGCATCGGCATCGCCCGCGCGCTCGCGCTCAAGCCCAAGCTGATCGTCGCGGACGAGCCGGTCTCCGCGCTCGACGTGTCGATCCAGGCACAGGTGATCAACCTGCTCGAGGACCTGCAGAACGAGCTGGGCCTGACCTATGTCACGATCGCCCACGATCTGTCGGTGGTGCGCCACATGTCTGACCGGGTCGCCGTCATGTATCTCGGCAAGATGGTCGAGATCGCGGACCGGACCCCTCTGTACGAGCGCCCGATGCACCCCTACACCGTGGCCCTGATGTCTGCGGTGCCGATTCCCGACACCGGGCGACGCACCAAACGGGATCGTATCCGGTTGGAAGGCGATGTTCCCTCACCGATCAACCCTCCAACAGCGTGCCGGTTCCACACGCGTTGCTGGAAAGCGCAGGAGATCTGCAGCTCTATCGAGCCACCCCTTGCCGAGCTCGCTCCCGGTCACCGCGTGGCTTGTCACTTCCCCGAGAACCTCACCGATCTGCCGATGCCGAAGGTGCACGCCGGTGACCCCGTTGCACCACCCGCCTGAGCTTCCGGCCGGCGTGATCCAAGGGCTGGCACACCTTGCTCGACAGCCGGCCCTCGCCTTGCGAGGCTGTGACCATGAGCAGACTGTTGACCGATGATGAGATCGAGCGTCAGCTCGGCGATCTGCCGGGGTGGAAGCGCGACCGCGAGAGCCTCGTCGTCTCGTACGACGCCCCCGACTTCCCCACCGCGGTTCGACTGGTCGTGCTCGCCGGGGAGGATGCGGAGCAGATGAACCACCATCCCGACATCGACGTGCGATGGAAGGTCACCCAGTGGCGCCTGACCACCCACTCGGCGCATGGACTGACCCAGCTCGACATCGAGCTCGCCCACCGGATCGCCGCAGCCGCAAAGGACCTGGGCGCCGTCGTCAAGGAAGCTTCATGACCAACGAGGTAGTTACCGACATCGACACCAACGACCACAGCGAGCCACATGGCGACAACATCTCGGGTCGCCTCAACTGGCTGCGTGCAGGCGTTCTCGGCGCCAACGACGGCATCGTGTCCACTGCCGGCATCGTGATCGGCGTGGCCGGCGCCACGACCTCGCGCACCGTCCTGATCACAGCAGGTGTCGCCGGGCTCACGGCTGGTGCCATGAGCATGGCAGTCGGCGAGTACGTCTCGGTCAGCAGCCAGAAGGACACCGAGAAGGCGTTGCTGATCAAGGAGCGGCGAGAGCTCGAGGAGACGCCAGACGAGGAGCTCGAGGAGCTGACGGGGATCTATGAGGCGAAGGGGATACCGCGCGCTCTGGCCGAAGAGGTCGCCCATCACCTGACGGCGCACGACGCCCTCGGCGCGCACGCGGAGGCAGAGCTCGGGATCGACCCAGACAACCTCACCAGCCCCACGCATGCCGCGATCGCGTCCTTCATCGCCTTCACAATGGGGTCGCTTCTGCCGCTGCTGGCGATCATCCTTCCACCGTTGTCGTGGCGGGTTCCGACAACGGTGATCTCGGTCGTTCTCGCCCTGGCCGGAACGGGGTTGCTGGCCGCACGTCTGGGTTCGGCTCCGGTGGGTCGGTCGTTGTGGCGCAACGTGATCGGTGGTCTGGCCGCCATGGCCGTGACCTATGGCATCGGCACACTGGTCGGCCACGTGGTTTGAGTCAGCTTTTCGTCCTCGGTGGCGGCCATCTCGCTATGAGTGGCCGCCACCGAGGACGAAAAGAGCGGCAGTCGGCAGGGTCTGTGAGGGACACGACGCCAGGATCCGCACGAGGGCGTCTCGCTCGGCGCCGGCGACCCAGAGCCCGTACTTGGCCTTCACTGCGACCTGCCGCGCGGCATACGAGCACCGATAGGCCTTGTTGGGAGGCAGCCAGGTGGCCGCATCGCCGTCGCCCTTGCGCCCGTTGGTGGGCCCGTCGACAGCGAGCAGGTTGAGCGAGTCGTTCGCGAAGGTCGTGCGCCGCGACGTCGACCACAGCTGTGCGCCCTTCTGCCACGCGTCAGAGAGCGCTACCACGTGGTCGATCTGGACCTTGGCGGAGGTGCTCTGGCCGCGGAGAAACGCGATGACCGTCCCCGTGTAGGGGTCATGGAGCCTGCCAGAGAGAACCAGACAGCCGTGCGTGCCGGTCTTGAGAACGAATGAGGAGAGATCGCGTCGAAGGACGTCGTTGCGCGTGTCACAGCCGTTGCGGTCGACGTCGGCCCAAGCCTGGCCGAAGAGCGCCCGGTCGTAGCCCGTTTTCGGTGCCCGCCCCTTGACCTTGAGGGTGGCAAGTGCGGCCAGGGCTGATCCCGCCTTTACTCGGGAAATCGATGGCGTTGCAACGCTTTTCGTCAAAGAGGCAGTCGCTGAGGTGAGGGCGGGACTGCTGGACGGCGGGGCTGGCGAACCAGATGGGCTCGACCTGAGCGCTGAGGTGGGTGCGGCGGCGGTGACCGTCGGAGCCGCCTGACCCGCCATGGCACCACCGACCAGCGCCGCAACCAGCCCGGCTGCCATCGAGATGGCGCCGTTTCGCCTGTTCATCCGTGCCCAGCGCGAACGGCCACGCATCAGAGCCACGAACCCCAGGCCGGCCCAGGACAACCCGCCCAGCAGGAGCAGCTGGGTGGTGTTGCCCGAGACCACGGCGATGAGCGATACGAGTGTCAAAGCCAGACAGGACAACCCCACGCGGGAGGGGTGTTCGGAGGGCATGGGCACCTTGCTTGAGGTCCGGGAGATGACTCCCCCACCGTAGGACCTGCTCGAGCTTCCGGGGCCGGTATCACCAACGCCGCGCCCGCCCGAGATCAGGAGTCCCTGCGCTACCGAGTGCCGAAAGAGCCGTCGGAGCAGTCCGCGGAGTACGTCCCCACTTGGCAGGCAATCGGGGGTTTTATCCCCGTAGTCCGTTCGGTCATAGTTCCTTAATTGATCGGCTATAGGCCCCCGATTGTTCAAACTTCCCACCATGCGGGCCATACCTTTTGATCGTTGGATCCCCATCAAGGAGGTACAAATGAGCGCGGAGTCATGGTGGTCCCGGATCGGCAAGAGGCGGCAGATCAAGGCTGATGAAGGCCGGAACGACCTCAACCAGATGGCGGACGATCCCCAGGCTCCGATCCCGACGCCCACCGTTCGGGCCCGCCCCGCTGGGGACTGCGACGGCGCAATGGTCGCGCGATCACAGATTGTGGTCTCTGGTTCGACGGCAACCCTGTTGGGCACCATGACGAATGAGACCGGCTGCGATGTGCACTTCAGCGGCACGCCTCCCTACGCGCTCACCTTCGACTCGGATGGCAGCCGCCCCATCCTGCTGGGCGACTTCAACTCCCCCCCGCGGGAGCAGCCGTCCTCTGCAGACTGGGTGATACATCCTGGCGCGAGCGTCCCGTACCGCAGCCTCCCGGTCACCTTGCAGACCCCGGACCCTCGATGGGACGGAACACAGTGGTGCGCGACCTCGCAGTCCACGACGCTGGACGTCACGATGCACCGCAGGCGGGGCCAGCTCCCCACGATCCAGATCATCAGCTAAAGCTGCGCGGCGCTGTCGCGAAGGGCGATGTCTGACAGCGGACAGCTGACACCTGCAACCAGGACGACCGACGTCGTTGCCGCCACGATGACCACGGCGACGAGGATTCCGGATCGTGGGGTTCCCATGGGCCCATCGCGACTGCTCGCCGAGGGCTGCCTCGTGCGGCGCCTGGTCGTCAGAACGGCGGCCCAGCCGGCCCATTCGGAGGACGGACAGCTTATCCCACAGGCTGCTGACGAGCGGGACCAGCGCCACCAGGATGATGACCCCGCGGAGCCGCGGGGACGTCAACCCGCGCAGCCCTTCCGGACCTCGCGACCGATCTGGTCCTGATGACTCCACTTTGAGTCCTGTTGGAAGATCCGTGGCAGGGCCGAAGGTCCCCCGCTCAGAGCCGTGGCGACAGTGACAGGACGGGACCCCGGCTGATTCGAGAATCGTCGGGGCCTCGCCTACCCGGATTGACGGCTTCCGGGCATCCGGTCGGTCCCGTCGATCCTGCCGCCCTCGTCAGGGGCTCCCGCAGGTCTCCCTGCAGGTTGGACCTCGTCTACCGTCTGGACCGCCTCCGCTTCCGGTGGCGCAATTCCTTTATCCTCCAGGCGAATCAGCCTCGACAGGGACTTAGGTCCCCCACTTCAGGAGGTTGTCGTTGACACGTTCACGAACCTTCGCTGAGATCACCCGTCTGGATGACGACCCCGAAGGCAGTCACCTTGGAGACCCCAACGCCAGACCCCAACCGGCCTCGGGACCAAGGTCACTCGCAAAGCCCCGCAAGTTCCGCGAACATGGGGACATGAGCCAACAGGCCGCGCCAACTCGCAAGCCGAGGAACGCTGCCTTGGGTGTCGTGCAACAGGTTTCGGTGACCAGCGAGGGTCGAATGGTCGCCTGGGCGACCGTGGGCTCTCGGATCGATAACCAGGTCTTCGCCAACGTGCACATCGAACCCGGCCACCTGCCCCTCCGGACCCGTGAACTGCTGATCGACCGCCTGATGGTGGTCGTCTTCTCGCTGAGGTCACGTCATCTGGAACTGGTTCTGCCGATGGGTGATGGAGAGCTGCTGGACGCGCTGAACCAGCAGTGTGACCTGGTCACCATCCGCCCGGCCGGCGCCACCTGTCTTGTCAGCGCGAACGTTGGTGCTCCAAACCCCGGCCCGGGTGACAGTCCACGTCCTGATCAGCGCGGCTTCACTCACCAGTAGGCACTCGTGTTCCGTTCTGAGGCTGAGACCTTGCCTGCGTCGGCGTCACTGACCGCCGACGAGGCGTTGCGCAGACTGGGGCTCTTCGGTCCGAACACTCTCCCGCCAGCGCGCGGGCTGCCAGTGTGGCGAAAAATCCTTCGAGCTGTTCGGGATCCGCTCGTGCTCGTGCTGCTGGGTGCCATCGCCATGACCCTCCTCACCAAGGACATAGCCGACACCATCGTGATCGCGCTGGTCATCGTGGTGAACACCACCCTGGCTGTTCGTCAGGAGATCAGGGCAGATCAGGCGGTATCGGCATTGGGGCGCCTCGTGGCCCCGGTCATCAGATTGATTCGCGACGACGAAGAGGTCAGCCGACCCGTGGCCGAACTGGTCCCCGGCGACCTTGTCGTCCTTGCCGAGGGAGATCTCGTGCCCGCGGACTCCCTGCTCGTGGGTGGTGCCTCGCTCCAGGTCGACGAGTCTGCCTTGACCGGAGAGTCCATGGCGGTGGACAAGGCGCCGGCTGCAGACCCTGGTCCAGGGCCACTGGCGGCACAGCCGACAACCTCGAAACAGATGACTGACCCGGCCGGAGCCGACAGCGCTCTCTACTCGGGAACCATCGTCGTCCACGGCCGCGGCCTGGCCCGGGTCATCGCCACAGGATCCGACAGCGAGCTCGGCCGGATTGCCAGCATGCTCCGCCCGCAACCGCGACCCACCCCGCTGCAGCAACGCATGGCCCAGCTTTCGAGGTACCTGGCCACCGGCGCCGTGGGGCTATGTGCACTGGTGATGGGCCTGGGCCTGGCCAACGGCCAGCCCTTCGAGCTGATGCTGCTGACCGCCGTCAGTCTCGCCGTAGCGGCGGTGCCGGAGTCCCTTCCCGTTGTCGTCACCGTCAGCCTCGCCCTGGCCGCCCGTCGTATGGCCGAACGCCACGCCATCGTGCGCAACCTGGCCGCCGTCGAGACGCTGGGATCGGTCACGATGCTCGCCACGGACAAGACGGGAACACTGACGCAGGCCCGAATGACGGTGACTGACATCTGGTGGCCCGAGGGCAGGGACGAACGCACGCTCATGCGCGCGGTGGCCCTGTGCAACGATGCGGCCCTCGACGCCTCGGGCACATCCCTGGGCGACCCGACCGAAATGGCTCTGCTGCGGGCGGCGGCGGCGCGCGGAGTGGCGGTCAAGGAGCTCAGGGCGTCGTGCCCGCGCCTGAGCGAGCTACCGTTCGACAGCTCGCGCAAGCGGATGATGACGGTACATCGCTGCGGCGACGAAGGGGTGCTCATGATCTGCAAGGGCGCACCGGAGTCCTTGCTCGATCCCAACGTGCTCTGCGACGAGTCCGAACACATTGAAGAAGCGCTCCGGCTCAGCCGCTCCATGGCTGCAACCGGGGGGCGGGTGATCGCCGTCGCCCACAGGCGCGAGGCTGCCGATGACGCGACCATGTCCGAGTTGGGGATGAGCCTGCTGGGCCTCGTGCAGCTGCAGGATCCTCTCCGTCCGTCATCGTTGGAGACGATCACCGCATGCCACGAAGCGGGAATCGACGTCGCCCTCATTACCGGGGACCATCCCGCCACGGCCGCCAGCATCGCCGCCCAGGTGGGGATCGCGACTGATACGGAACATGTGGTGGCGCGCGCAACGCCAGCCGACAAGCTCGCCCTTGTCCAAGCCTGGCAGGAGGCTGGCCACGTCGTCGCGATGACCGGGGATGGGGTCAACGACGGGCCAGCGCTGCGCCGGGCCGACATCGGGGTGGCCATGGGTGAACGCGGAACAGAGGTGGCCCGCCAGTCCGCCGACCTCATCATCAGCAACGACGACCTGGGCACCGTCGTCGCAGCTGTCGAAGAAGGACGTCGCGTGTACGCCAACATCCGGCGATTCCTGCTGTACGGACTGTCGGGAGGCGCCGCTGAGATCCTCCTCATGCTGCTCGGCCCGATCTTCGGCGCACCCCTTCCCCTTTTGCCGGCTCAGATCCTCTGGGTGAACCTCTTGACCCACTCCTTCGCAGGGGCGGCGCTTGGGACTGAACCGGTGGAGATCGGGACAATGGCCCGCCCGCCCCGGGATCCACGGGAGGGCGTCCTGGGCGGGGGTCTGTGGTGGCGCATCGCAACAGTCGCCGCCGTCCTCGCTGCCGCGAGCCTGTGCGTGAATCTCGCGGCCGGGAGCCGGCTCGGGTCGTCCGCTGCTCTGCTCTCCCTGGGAGCTGGACAGCTGGGGGTGGCTTGGGGGGTCCGGGCCCGCGCGCGACGGCCCCGGTCCGCGAGGTTGTTCTCGCCGATGCCGCTCGCAATGGTTGGGGCGGCGTTGCTGCTCATCGGGTCGGTCACTATCGTCCCGCTGCGTTCATTGCTCAGCACCCACGAGGTCCCGCCAGTCTTCTGGGGACTCGCAGTGCTGACAGCGCTCACGGCATACGCCTGCAGTCGCTGGCTGCGTCCACGGGCACTCTGACCGCAGGCACGACCGCTCGGGACCAAGTGCCCTATGCGCGCTTCGTTGCGACAACAAGAGTTGGTGGTGCCTGCATACAGCGTCAAGGGAGCAATTCCATGAACAGCACGTCTGCTCCACGAAAGGCCGTCGTTGTCGGCGTCGACGGCTCGCCGACCAGCGATCTGGCCCTGGACTGGGCCCGCGAGGAGGCGACCCGAAAAGGGTTGCCGCTGCATATCATTCACGCATTCTCCTTTGGGTACCCGATGACGAGCATCGGATTCGGGTACGCGATTGAGGGCTTGAGCGACCTCGCCGACGGGGTCCGCAACGACGCCATCTCCCGTGCCCACAGGGCGAACCCGGAATTGGTTGTTACCTGGGAGCAGCCGGCAATCGGCCCTGCGGGCGCGCTCGTGGAGGCGTCGGAAACGGCCGACACCCTGGTTGTCGGCGCCCGTGGCATGAGCGCCGTGCGTGGTGTGCTCCTGGGGTCGGTCTCCGTCCAGGTCGCCGCGCACGCACGCTGTCCCGTCGTCGTGGTCCGCGAACGTCCTTCGCCTCCCTCTGAGGATGCCCCGGTCGTCGTTGGGGTTGACGGTTCGGCTTCGTCGACGAATGCGATCAGCTACGCCTTCGAGCAGGCGTCCTCGCGCGATGTGGGCCTGACCGTCGTCCACGCGTGGTGGCTGGACCACCTGGAAGGCGCCTCAGCTGCGGCCATATGGACCGTCGACTGGCAGGCCTTCGCGCAGGAAGAACGGGCTCTCGTGGCCGAGTCGCTGGCCGGCTGGCAGGAGAAGTACCCCGATGTCGCTGTTCGCCGGCACAGCGTGCGGGGGCTACCTGTCGAGGCCTTGGCCCGGCAGAGTGAGAACGCCTGCCTCGTGGTCGTGGGTACCCGCGGCCGGGGTGGGTTCGGCGGACTCTTGCTCGGCTCGGTGAGCCAAGGCGTCATGCACCGGACCCAGTGCCCCGTGGCCATCGTTCATGGTCCCAAGGAACCCCAGCACGATCGGTAGCACACACGCATCTCCAGCGAGTCTCTCCCGCCCACTCGACGATGGTCAAAGACCCAGCCACGAAGTTGCGCCAGTGGCGCAGTCCTAGTCGACGAGCTGGACGATGGGAACTTCCTGTTGTGGGCAGAAGGTCATGATGTCCAGCGTCGTGGACAGACAGGACGTGCACCAGTCGCTCCCATCCCACCGAGGGTGGGAGGTCTCCAACGTGACCGGAAGACTGCGGTAGGGGATCGTTGCCCCGGGATGCATCACCCAGTCTCCGCAGGTCGGCTGACGTCGCGGGGGCGAGTTGAAGTCGCCGAACAGGATATGTTCGCTGCCGTCGGTGTCGAACGCGGTGACATGGGGGGGCAGGCCGCTGAAGTACACGTCGAAGCCGGTCTCATTGGTCATGGCGCCCAGCAGAGTTGCCGTCGAACCGGAGACCAGAATCCGTGATCGCGCCAATATTGCCCCGCCATTGGCGATCGGCGCCGTGTGCCTGCTCGGTGTCGCGATCGGGGGCTGGGGGCTCGGGATCGTCTCCGACGGGTTGTGCCCGTCGTCGCGATCCTTGAGCCCCAGCCTCCGGATGCCGACCTGGTACCAGTCCAGGACGGCGATGGCGGGCTTCCTCATGAGATTTACGATCCGCCGCCACAGTGCACATGTCGTCAGCCAACTGTTGTAGCCACGCATCGGGAGATTGGGGGAGATCGTCGCCTCTCGTGAGGCGATGGGCCAGACACGCTGTGGAGCTCAGCTCTCACTCGATCGGCGCAACAAATCGTTCACGACCAGCTGGTGCCGGTGGATGCTGCCGGCTCCGCCGGCACAGGCCTGTCGGTCTCGGGCCCCTCCTCGGGGGGGCTGTCACCGCCGGTCAGCCAGCCCAGGGCCGCAAGGGCCATCGAGACGGCGACCACGGCGGCCGCACCGGCCAGGTGCAGGTCCTGCCAGCCCGGAGGTGCCTTCAACAATGCGCTCACGATGCCCAGAGAAGCTGTGGCCACGACGAGGGCGACCAGTGTCGCTGCCAGTGCACGGGCTCCCGACGGGACCGACCATTGCCGCCAGGCGTGCACCGCGAAGGTGAGTAGTGCGGTCCCGGCCAGCACCGCGACAGCGCGGTGGATCAGGTGCAGGGCGACCATCCCGCCGGGCTGGCCAGATGGGCAGAGAGGGAAGCTCGCGCACGCCTTTTCGGCCTCCGCGTTGACGACCAGCGAACCCGAGACGAACAGCACTCCTGCTGCGCCGATGGCCGTCCAGGCCAGCCGTCCCAGCCGGCGGCCGGTCATGGGGCGCAAGGGAACCAGGGTGGCGACCGCCGTGACCGTGGCACCGGCGAGCATCGCCAGCGCAGCGAGGAGATGTGCGGCGACCGACGGCGCGCCGTTGCCGTCGATCACGGTCAGTGCGCCGAGCCCGATCTGCACCACGATGACCGCAACTGTGTAGAGCGCCGGGCGTATCGCCGCGGAATGGGACCGGTTCCGCCACGCGAGCAGAGCCGTAGCGAGGACCAGGACCGTGACCACGGCGGCCAGGTAGCGGTGCGTCTGCTCCATGAGGGCGTGAAACTCCTGGAGCGGTCCCAGCTTGCCGTCGCACAGCGGCCAGTCCGGACATCCCATACCGGAGTCGCTCACCCGGACCTGGCTGCCGAAGATGATCAGGCCGTAGGCCATCACGGCACTGCTGACCGCGATGCCGGACAACCATCGGCTCCCGCGTTGCTGGAGGGTGTTGGGTCGTTCTGACGCGGGAGTCTGCACAGTTTGTGAACATACCTGTACTCGGACCCGGTTTCAGAAAAGGAGCCGGAACCCGCCGATCACACGTTTGCTTGCAGGCGATGACCTGGAGTTCACGGCGCTGCCGGATCCCAAGCTCCAAGTACTGGGGCAGGCTCTCCTCAGTGGGGATGGACGGTTTCGCGGAGCTGACCGTATTGGGCCCTGACACGCTCCCCCGAGACCGGGTCATTGAGAGGGCGCACCGCCAACTTGGTTGAGGTCCAGCCCGGCAGATCCGGGTTTCCAGCGCGCGAGCGCAA
>DATCQG010000175.1:0-2995 GCA_036569625.1 Dermatophilaceae bacterium
AGGCTCAGGTCGAGCAGCGTCCCGGGGCCGAGCAGGAAGAACCCGATGAAGAGGATCGACGCCACCGGCAGGAGGGCAACCACGGAGGTGTTGATCGAGCGAACCAGCGTCTGGTTGACCGCCTGGTTGGCGGCTTGGGAGTACGACAGCCGGCCGCTCCCGATCGCCGCCAGAGTGTTCTCCCGCACCTTGTCGAAGACCACGACCGTGTCGTAGAGCGAATAGCCCAGGATCGTCAGGAACCCGATCACCGATGCCGGCGTCACCTCAAAGCCCGCAAGAGCATAGATGCCGACGGTGATGACGAGGTCGTGCGCGAGGGCGATCAACGCCGATAGTGACATCTTCCATGTCCGGAAGTAGGCCGCCAGAACCAGCGACACCAGAATGAGGAACCAGATCAGGGCTGTGAGGGCCTTCTGACTGACCGAGGCACCCCAGGAGGCGCCGATCGTGGAGGCCGAGACTTTGTCCAGGCCGACCTTGAACTCGCTTGCAAGGGCAGCCTCGACCTTGGAGGTGAGGTTGTTCTGGAACTTCTCGGTCTGAACCCGAACGGTGCTCCCGGTGCTCCCGCCGAGCTTGGTGACCACCACATCGGAGCCGGTGTCCAGGGTGCCGATGGCCGCCTTGCCCCGGGCCTCGAAGTTGTCCATGTTGGTGACCGACGAGACCCGGAACTCGGAGCCTCCGCGGAACTCGAGCCCGAGGTTAAGGTGACGTCCGAACAGGCCGAACGCGGCGAGGACGAGCATCACCGCCGACACGGCGTACCAGAGCTTCTGACGGCCCACGAAGTCGATCGTGCGCTTGCCGCTGTAGAGGTCGTTGCCGAACTGGGCGAAGTTGATCATGACTGGCTCCCCTCGGCCGCGGCACGCCGAGCGGCAATAGTGACCCGACCAGCACCTGCGTAGCGAACGATGCCGGCCCCCAGACGCGCGGGATCAAGCCCGGACCACTTGTGTCCGCCACCGAAGAACTTGGTGCCGGCCAGGATCGAGAGCAGCGGATGGGTGAACAGCATCACGACGACGATGTCGACGATGGTGGTCAGCATCAGCGTGAAGGCGAACCCGCGGACATTGCTGGCTGCCAGCACGTACAGGACCACAGCGGCAAGGAAGTTGACGCCGTCCGAGATCAGGATGGTGCGCCGGGCGCGCACCCAACCGGTCTCGACGGCTGCGCGGAGCTGTCGCCCATCACGGACCTCGTCCCGCACCCGTTCGAAGTAGATGATGAACGAGTCGGCTGTGATACCGATCGAGACGATCAGACCGGTCACGCCGGCCATGGTCAGCCGGAATCCGTAGGACCAGCCGAGGAGAGTGACCAAGGCGTACGTCATTGCTGAGGCGATGACCAACGAGCTGACCGTCACCAGTCCGAGGACGCGGTACTGGAAGAGGGAGTAGAGGACGACGAGAAACAGACCGATTGCGCCAGCGAGCAGACCACGGTGGAGCTGGTCGCCACCGAGCTGGGGGCTGATGTCGTCCTGGGTCAGCACCGTGAAGGACATGGGTAGCGCGCCGAACTTGATCTGGTCCGCCAGCACCTTGGCACTTGCCGCAGTAAAGCTGCCCGTGATGCTCGCGTTGCCGGCACACAACGAGGCCTGGGCGACCGGAGCCGAGATCACCCTGTTGTCCAGCACGATCCCGAACTGGCTGCGCGGCTTCGGCAGCGAGACGATGCGCGAGGTGACGTCACAAAATGCCTTGGTGCCCGCGGCGTTGAAGTCGAGTCGGACCTCCCAGATACCGGTCGAGCCACCTTGGGTCTGTTGCTGACCCGAGGTGGCGTTGCTGACCTCGGATCCCAGCACCTCTGCCGGGCCGAGGATGTACTTGGCCTGACCGTCGACCGAGCAGGTGACCATCGTCTTGGCCGGATCGTCAACGATCGCCTGAATGTCCTTGGGGTTGTTACAGTTCAGCGCGGTGTATGCCGCCGCCACGTCCTTGGTGATCCATGCCGGGTCGCTCGCGTTCGCGGGCTTGGCAGCCGGCGTTGTGACCTTGGACAGTGGAGTTGCTGTGGGGGCAGACGTCAGCGTGGGCGTCGGCGCGGGAGTCGTCGCCGCAGACAGCGCCTGCGGGAAGCCTGACTTGGCCCCGGACGTGGACGTGGCGCTCGCCTTTGCCGTCGGCGTGCTGCCGGCCTTTGCCGTCGCCTTGCTCGTGGCCTTGCTCGTGGCCTTGCTCGTGGGCGTGCCCGTTGGCGTGGGAGCGGCGACCGGGGCGGCAGAGCCTTCGACCAGTACCGCCCGGAAACGAAGCTGCGACGACTTCTGAAGGGAGGCGATGGTGGCCTTGTCAGGGCTGCCGGGCAGTGAGACCACGATGTTGCTGCCACCTTGTGTGGTGACCTCGGCCTCCGCAATACCTGATCCGTCCACCCGTTGCCGGATGATGTCGACCGCTTTTTGGACCTGGCCCTCGTTGATCGTCTGGTTGCCGACCAACTTGGGTTTGAGGATCAGCTGTGTGCCGCCCTGGAGGTCGAGACCGAGCTGCGGGGTGCGCTGGGCGGTGCCCCACGTGCTGGCGGCGGCCAGCAGACCATAGAGTCCGAAGATAATGACGATGAGCACTGCCAGGGTGCGCAAAGGCCCACGGTTGCGCGGATTGATTGCCACGGGATGTCCTAGTCGGAGAGGCTGGTCGGGTCCGACGGAGTGTCGGCCTCCAGCTCGTTCGTTGCCGATGAGATGACGTGGGGGCCGGCGATCGCGCGGCGGTTGAAGCGAACGTTGACGCCGGGGCTGACCTCAAGGGTCGCGATCTCGTCGTCGAGGGCAGTGATCCGGCCGAGCAGGCCCGAGGTGGTCGTGACCTGGTCGCCGACACCCAACGAGGACTGAAGCCGCTGGGTCTCCTTCTGCCTGCGCCGCTGGGTGATGAACATGAACCCGATCAACAGAACGGGCAACGCGAAGATCAGCAGGTTCGCGGATCCGCTGCTCGATGATCCAGCCGCGACAAGCGAA
>DATCQG010000176.1:0-2684 GCA_036569625.1 Dermatophilaceae bacterium
GTCGCCGGCCACGACGTGTTCATCTGTGGCAGCCCGGGCTGGATGGACGCCGCTGAGGCGGCCGTGACCGGCGCCGGCGTCCCGAGCGAGAACGTCCACATCGAACGCTTCACCTACTGACCCGCCGACCGAGCGGCATACCCGCCCACTGACTACGCGTCATACGAGAAATGAAAGGAGCGCCATGCGGCGCATCGTCACCGCCATCCTGTCCACGATCTCGGCCCTGGTGCTGCTCTTCAGCTATCACACCTCCACCGACAGCACCACGGTCGCGGGTAGCCCCGTGGCGCAGCTGGGTGCGGCCTCTGGCTCAACCGCGCAGTCCAAGTCGTCGAACAAGAGCGGCTCCTCCACGCCTCGGCAGAGCTCTCCAGCCGCCTCTTCGGCCACGTACACCGGTGGCGTCGCTGACACGCAGTGGGGACCCGTCGAGGTCCAGATCACCGTGCAGGGCGGCAAGGTCACCCGGTCCAGGGCGGTTCAGTATCCCCAGAACAACGATCGCGACTTCATGATCAACAGCTACGCGCTGCCCATCCTTGACCAGGAGGTCGTCCAGCAGCAGACCGCGTCGATCGATACGGTCTCGGGGGCGACAGTGACCAGCGACGGCTACCTTCAGTCGCTGCAGTCCGCGATCGACCAAGCCCACCTGTGAGTCGCCGGGCGTGGGTGAGGCAGATCATGGGGATGCCGATCAGCATCCACATTCGCGGCGATGACGTCGACTCACCGGACGTGGTTCGTATCGTTGAAGAGGCCTTTGACCTGTTGCGAGAAGCAGATCGGTTGTTCAGCACCTACAAGGAGGACAGCGAGGTCAACCGCATTCGCAGGGGTGAGCTCGACCAGGCGCAAGCCGACCCACTCATGAGGCAGGTCGTCCTGGCCTGCCAGCAGGCTGGTGAGCTCACCCAGGGCGCGTTCACCGACAAGCTGCCAGATGATGACGACGTGCTGCGCTTTGATCCGACCGGCTTGGTGAAGGGGTGGGCTGCTGAACGAGCCGCAAGCCGGCTGGCTGATATTCCGGCAACGTCCTTCTGCCTCAACGCTGGCGGCGACGTCGTGGTTGGTGGCAACCTCGTCGAAGCCGAGAGTGGGACCGCGCCGGTGTGGCGGGTCGGCATCGAGGACCCGCGCGACCGCTCCAGGATTGCTGAGGTCGTGGAGCTCCGTCACGGTGGTGTGGCCACCTCTGGCGCAGCGGCCCGCGGAGCGCATCTCTACGATCCGGCCACGGGCAGGTTCGTGGACCGTGACGGGTCGGTAACCGTCGTCGGACCAAGCCTGATGTGGGCCGACGTGTGGGCCACCGCCCTCTTCGTCGGACCGGCTTCGCTGGCCGAACGTTTCACGGAGGTGGCTGTCGGCTACCGGACGATCTCACTTTGATGACGTCCTGATGGCGAGTACAGTTGCAAACACAACGAAGGGTCTATCTCTCGCCAGATAGGTCCTTCGTTGCATCTTGTCAGCCGACCTCCGAGGGGACAGTTTCGGTCTTCCTGGATCGGGGCGTGCGGATGGACCGCCGGTCTATCCAGGTGGCGAGCCGACTGAGGCTGTAGTTGATCAGGATGAAGATGACTCCCACGACCGACAGGATCTGGATCGGGTTGTGGAGGTTGAGGGCGATCAGGTTCCCTTGCCGGAGGAGCTCGGTGTAGAGGCCCAGCACAGCGGCCAGCGAGGTGTCCTTCAGGATCACCACGAGCTGGCTGATCAGGGCTGGCAGCATGACCCGAACGCCCTGAGGGAGCAGCACGAGACGCATGGTGGCCCCCGGTGTCAGGCCGATCGCCAGGGCAGCCTCCCTCTGACCGCTTGGCAGGGACGCGACGCCCGCGCGGATGATCTCGGCGATGATGACGCAGTTGTAGGCCGTGAGGCCGATGACGAGGTACCACAGACCAGGCTCACCCGGCATCCCGCTCAGATCAACGCCGATCTCGGGCAGGACGCGGCTGGCGAAGTAGATCGTGATCACCACGGGGAGGCCGCGCAGGAGCTCGATCAGGCCGACGATCGGCATCCGCGACCGCCGGCCGAGCATCATTCGGGCGACGCCGACCACTCCGCCGATCACCAGGGAGAAGGCTATGGCGAGCACCGCGGCCGTCAAGGTCGCGAGAACACCCTTGCCGATCAGCTGCCAAACGAGCGGGAAGCTCTCGTCGGAGGGACTCAGGATCGGGCCCCACAGCTTGCCGGCGAACTGGCCTTGGTCAACAAGGCGTTTGATGGCCACCCCGATCAGTATCGCGACCACCAGGGTTGCGATCGCACCGCTGACCGCAGCCCGTCGTCGCGCGCGGGGACCGGGTGCGTCGTACAGCACGCTGGCGCTGCTCATCGTGCGATCGCCACTTTGCGTTCGAGCACGCCTAGGCCCAGGCCTGCTGGCAGGGCCGGCGCGCGGTTCGCGCGATGCGCGGATGCGCGGAAGCGGATATGCGGATGTGCCAGTGGGCGGATATGTGAGTGGGGCTGAAAGCTCAGTGGGTGAGGATCTTGCTCAGGAAGTCCTTGGCCCGGCCGGACTTCGGGTTGGTGAAGAACTCCTGCGGTGTGTTCTCCTCCACGATCTGGCCTTCGGACATGAACACCACGCGGTTGGCGGCCCGGCGGGCGAAGCCCATCTCGTGGGTCACGACGATCATCGTCATGCCTTCCTTGGC
>DATCQG010000177.1:0-1659 GCA_036569625.1 Dermatophilaceae bacterium
AAGCAGGTCGCGAGGAGGAGCGTCAGCTTGCCGTGGTCATGTGGGCGGAGAAGCCGCGGATGTGGGCTTCCAGCCGGTCGGCGGCCTGCTCACCCTGGCCGGCTTCGACAGCGGTGAAGATGGCGTGGTGATCGGCGCGCAGCCCCTCAAGCATGCGTGGCCACCCGCGTTTGCCGGTCTCCGGCATGGCGGTCATCGTGGCCAGGATCGGCATCCGCACCGACTCGCGTATCGCGCCGGTCACGTCAGACATCAGCCGGTTGCCGCCGGCGTCGGCGAGCGCCACGTGGAATTCCGTATCCAGCCGGTTGAATGTCTCACGGTCGATCTCGGGGTCGTCCATGGCCAGCAACGCCTCCCCCATGCGGGCCAGGTCCTGGGGCCGGGCATTGCGACTGGCGAGGAGCACGCTGGATCGCTCGAGCGCCACCCGCGTGTCGACGACGTCCTGGAGCGGGAAGGACCCGAGGGCCACGTGCAGGCGCAGGAGCCGGGCCAGCGCGCCGCTGGGCACGCGATCGATCGTCGTACCGGAGTCGGGACCCTTGCCGACCTGTGAGCGCACGGCTCCCTGCGCCTCAAGGACGCGCAGTGCCTCTCTAACAGCGGGGCGGCTCACACCCAGGAGCTCAGCGAGCTCTCGCTCGGGCGGCAGCCGCTCGCCGGCTCGCAGGGCGCCGCTGACGATCTGGGTCTCTATGCTTTGCAGCACGAGCTCGTAGGTCCGGACGCGCGATACAGGCGCCCAGTCCTCGGTCCGTCTACCGTCTTTGGGCTCAGAGGCAGCCGCGTCCTTCAGCCTCCTGGTCGGCTCGGCCATGTGGCTCCCAAGGTTCTTGAAAAGGTCGCTGTCGAAAACCCTCGACAGTAGGGAATTCTACAACTAAGGTCAACCCAACGATTTGGTAAGACCATGTGATCGGAGAGCAATGATCTTCGTGCGTCGGCTGGACCATACCGCGCCGGGCGGCTCCTCGAGGATGCAGCCATGAAGGTGGCGCTTTTCGTGACCTGTCTGAACGACACGATGTTCCCCTCGACCGGGCAGGCGACCGTCCGGCTGCTGCGCCGCCTCGGGGTGGACGTCGAGTTCCCGAAGGCCCAGACCTGCTGCGGGCAGATGCACGTCAACTCCGGGTACGTCCCCGAGGCGATTCCCGTGGTGCGAACGTTCGTCGACGCATTCGCCGGCTATGACGCCGTTGTCGCACCGTCCGGCTCCTGTGTCGCATCGGCGCGCGAACAGCACAAGATCGTCGCGGCTCGCTCCGGTGACCGCGCCCTGATCAGCGCCGTTGAGGCGCTCTCGCCGCACGTCTATGAGCTCAGCGAATTCCTTGTCGACGTGCTCGGCGTGGTGGACGTGGGGGCCTACTTCCCACACCGCGTCACCATGCACCCGACCTGTCACTCGACCCGGCTGCTGGGTGTCGGGGACCGGCCCGAGCGGCTCCTTCGGGCAGTCCGCGGGATCACCATGGTCGACCTGCCAGCGGCCGAGGAGTGCTGCGGCTTCGGCGGCACCTTCTCGCTGAAGAACCCCGACGTGTCGGTGGCGATGGGCTCGGACAAGGCCCGCCACGTCCGCGAGAGCGGCGCAGAGGTGCTGGTCGCCGGGGACAACTCGTGCCTCATGCACATCGGCGGCCTGCTGACCCG
>DATCQG010000178.1:0-3530 GCA_036569625.1 Dermatophilaceae bacterium
ATGGCCGCCCACAGGTACAGCAGCAGAACGGCCCGCACATGGGTGTGACCGATCTGCAGCATCCGGTGATGCAGGTGCTCGGCGTCGGGGTGCCAGGGCCGGCGTCCGGCGCGGGTGCGTCTGACCACCGCGAGCAGGACATCGAGCAGGGGCAACGACAGGATCGCGAGGGGAAGCACCACGGGCAGCAGGATCGCCACTGCGGCGTTGCCGCTGACCTGGGCGTTGGGGTCGATGCTTCCGGTCATCGAGATCGTTGCCGCGGCGAGCAGGAGGCCGAGCAGGAGAGCACCCGCATCGCCCATGAAAAGCCTGGCCGGGTGGAAGTTGTGCGGCAGGAAGCCCACGCAGCAACCCACCAGGGCCGCCGTGATGAAGCTGGCCGATGAGAACACGTTCGGTGGGTCGTAGGTCCGCGACAGCAGGTAGGAGTAGGCGAAGAACGCCAGCCCGGCAATGCCGACCACGCCGGCAGCCAGCCCATCCAGACCGTCGATGAAGTTCACCGCGTTGGCCGAGATGACGACAATGAGGATCGTCAGTGACACCAGGACCGGCGTCGGCAGGACGGTCACGCCAAACAACGGCAACGACAACAGCTGCACGCCCTGAAAGGCCATCACACCCGCGGCCAGCATCTGTCCTGCCAGCTTCGTCAGCCAGTCCAGCTGGCGGATGTCGTCCAGGGCCCCGACGGCACACACGATGACGGCGCCGATCAGCACGCCCTTCATCTCACCGCCCTGGAAGATCTGGGACAGGAAGGGCAGCCGAGTTGCCACGAGCAACGCCGCGACGAACCCGATGAGGATAGCCACTCCCCCAAGGCGCGGGATGGGAACCGCATGCACATCGCGGTCGCGCACCTCGGTGATCGCACCGGTCGCGAGCGCGAGCCACCTCACAAAGGGTGTGGCGGCATACGTCATCGCGGCGGCCACGATGAAGACCAGGAGGTACTCCCGCACGGTTCAGCGCCTAGCTCGAGGACGATGCAGCCGAAAGGATCAACGGCCCGACAAGGATCAACTACTCAAGCGAGGGTATGCCGGGAAGCGGCCGACGAGGTCCGTCACCTCTGCCCGGATCTCCTTTGCCTTGGGGTGACCGGGGTCGCCGTCGGTCTGGGTCACGGCCTGATGGATGAGCTCAGCGATGACCACCATCTCGTCGGTCCCCATGCCCTGTGTGGTCACCGCAGGCGTGCCCACCCGGATCCCCGAGGCGGTGTTCGGCGGCTGAGGGTCAAAGGGAATGGCGTTCTTGTTCAGCACGATACCGGCCGCATCCGCGCGGGTCTCAGCATCCTTGCCGCTCACACCGACCCCCTGCAGGTCATGCAGTGAAAGATGAGTGTCGGTGCCTCCCGTGATCGGACGAATACCCTTCTCCCCCAACGAGTCCGCCAGCTGCCGGGCGTTGGCGATGACCTGTCTGGCATAGGCCTGGTATGCAGGCTGGGCACACTCGAGCAGGTTGACCGCCTTGGCGGCGACGCAGTGCATCAGAGGGCCGCCCTGCATCATCGGGAAGACCGCCTTGTCCATCTTGGCGGCGTGCTCCTGCTTGCAGACCAACATGCCGCCGCGTGGTCCGCGCAGCACCTTGTGAGTCGTGAAGGTGACGACGTCGGCATACGGCACGGGGCTGGGGATCGCCTTGCCGGCGACCAGCCCGATGAAGTGTGCGGCGTCGACCCAGAAGATCGCGCCCACCTCGTCCGCGAGGTTGCGGAAGAACTCGAAGTCGATCAGCCTCGGGATCGCCGAGCCGCCCGCGACGATGAGCTTGGGCCGGTGGGCCCGTGCCAGCTCAGCGACCTGGGCGTAGTCGATGTTCTCGGTCTCCTTGTCGACCCCGTAGTGCACGGCGTTGAACCATTTGCCGCTGAAGGAGACCTTCGAACCATGGGTCAGGTGACCACCGTGCGGCAAGGACATTGCCAGGAAGGTGTCTCCCGGCTGGAGGAAGGCGCCATAGACCGCCATATTGGCGTTGGCCCCCGAGTGCGGCTGGAGGTTGGCATGGTCGGCGCCGAACAGTGCCTTGGCCCGCTCGATACCGATCGACTCGGCCTTGTCGACCTCGGAACAGCCACCGTAGTACCGGCGCCCGGGGTAGCCCTCGGCGTACTTGTTGGACAGGGTTGAACCCATCGCGGCCAGCACGGCGGGGCTGGTGAGGTTCTCGCTGGCGATCAGCTGAAGGCCGCCGCGAACGCGCTCGAGCTCGGAGAGCAGCACAGTGGCGATCTCGGGGTCCTGGCTGCTGAGCTGACCGAAGTCGGAGCCGTAGAAGGTCTGGTCCATGGACATGGGCGCTCCCAGAACGTTGAAGATGAGGGTTGCCGAGCTGGCTGCATCATTCTATGGGGTGCGGACGGGAAGGCGCGGACGGGGCGCTGGCCTCTCAGTTGCGCAGCTCGACCTCGCCCAGGACCTCCTGGATCCGTCCGACCGACAGGGCTCCGGCACGCAGGATGAGCGGCGCCTCTCCGGTGCAGTCAAGGATCGTGGAAGGCAAGGTCCCCGGGCAGGGCCCCGCGTCCAGGTAGACGCTGACCGCCGAGCCGAGCTGAGCCGCGGCCACAAGAACTGTCCGAGCCGGCGCCTGACCGGAGACGTTGGCGCTGGTGACGGCCATGGGACCGACCTCATCCAGCAGCTTGAGCGCCGTGTCGTCCTGGGGCATCCGCAGTGCGACAGTGCCGTTGGTCTCGCCCAGGTCCCACATCAGCGAAGACTGCACGAGCAGCACCAGCGTCAGCGGGCCCGGCCAGAAGGCCTCGATCAGGTCGCGAGCATAGGCCGGGACGTTGGTGGCCAGGCCGTCCACCGTTCGTGGACCCGGGACAAGGACCGGCGGTGGCATCTCCCGCCCCCGGCCCTTGGCGACCAGCACCGCGGTCACCGCATCGGGGGCGAAAGCGTCGGCGCCCAGGCCGTACACCGTGTCGGTGGGCATGACCACGAGCTCGCCGCGACGAATCGCCTCTGCTGCGGCAGCGATGCCCTTTGCCTGCCCTTCTTCAGTCGTGCAGTCGATCACCGGGCTCATCCATTGCCTTTCGTCGTGGCCACGGCGAAAGTTTCTCACGGCCTGCGCCGCCATACGTCGGTTCCGGCAGGCAGACTGGGTGCTCCTGGCCCAGATCCAAGGATGTGCGTCGTGCCGAGCCAACCGCTGCAGGACCTCGAGCTGAGGGGCACGTCGTTGCGCGAACGCCCTGAGCTGGGCGCTGAGGCGCTGACCTTGGTGCGGTGCGATCTGAGCAGTGCCGATCTGCGAGGGCTCGACCTGCCCGGCTGGCAGTTCAACGACTGCAACCTCAACGAGGCCCGGCTGACCGGGGCAAGGCTGGACTCTGCGCTCTTCAAGGGTGGCAGCGCACGCAGCGCAACCTTCATCGACGCAGACCTGACGGGAGCGCGGTTCGAGACCGTGGACGCCTCCGACGCGCGCTTCGGCGGGGCACTGATGACGGAGACGGAGTTCCACGGGTGCCGGCTCATGGGGACGAGCTTCGAGCG
>DATCQG010000179.1:0-4253 GCA_036569625.1 Dermatophilaceae bacterium
GCCCACGGCGGCCAGGACAGCGAAGACGAGCGCGGTGAGGACCGGCGCCCTGTTCGTGATCACGCCCACGGCGACTCCGGCCAGCGCGACGTGGCCCATACCGTCACCGATGAGGGACAGTCGGCGCTGGACGAGGAAGACGCCGACCATTGGTGCCGCGAGGCCCACCAGCAACGCGGCAAGGAGTGCTCGCTGCATGAAGTCGTACGTCAGGATCTCAGGCATCGTGACCACCGGCGGCGTGGTCGAGCGGGCCGGCTGCGGTCGATGCCCGGGCGACACCGTCGTCGTGATGATGCCCGTCGTGATGGTGGTTGTCGTGGTCCTCTCCGGCGTTGCGGGCAGCCACCGCGTCATGCCAGTGGTCGTGCTCCGCAGAGGTGCCGTCGAAGGCGATCTCGCCACCGTCGAGCTCGATGATCCGGCTGAGCACGCCGTGCAGGGCCCGGAGCTCGTGGGTCACGATCAGCATCGTTGCCCCGCGCGCTGCCAGTCGGGCGAGCACCTGGCTCAGGACCCCCTGGCTGGCAAGATCGACCCCTGCAGTGGGCTCGTCCATGATCAGGACATCCGGCTGGGCGGCCAGGGCTCGGGCGATGAGTACACGACGTTGCTGGCCGCCCGAGAGGGTGCTCACGTCGGCCTTGGCACGATCGGCCAGGCCGACGAGGGCCAGCGACTCCTCGACGATCCGGCGATCCTCGTGGCTCATCCGGCCCAGCCAGCTCTGATGCGGGAGCCGCCCGATTGCGACGATCTCGGCGGCAGTCGCGCGCACCGAGGTGGACAATGTATGGCGCTGCGGCACGTACCCCAGGCGCGCATGGTCCCGGAACTGGTCGAACGGTGTCCCGAAGAGCTCCACCTGGCCACCGATGTGGTCGTTCAGCCCGAGGATTCCCTTGACCAGGGTCGACTTGCCGGAGCCGTTGGGGCCCAGGATGGCGACGACCTCACCGGCATGAATGTCCACGCTGACCCCGGAGACCACGGCGCGGTCGACATACCCGAAGGAGGCCTTCCGCAGCGACACGATGGCCTGCGAGCCATCCTGCTGGAGGTGCGTGGATCCGGTCATGAGCAGTCCTGACCCGCCTGCAGAGCCGTGAGATTGGAGCGCATGACCTCGAAGTAGTCCTTGCCATGTGACGCGCTTGTCAGACCTTCGATCGGGTCGAGCGTGGCCAACCTGGCACCGGACTCACGTGCAACGGCCTGGGCGATCGCCGGGCTTGCCAAGGTCTCGGCGTAGATCGTGGTCACGCCGTGGGCCTTGGCGTACGTGCTGACAGCGGCGAGCTGGGCGGCACCGGGTTCCTGTTCGGGGGCGAGTCCGTTGATGGCGATCTGCACCATCCCGAAGCGTTGGGCGAGGTAGCCGAACGCGGAGTGGCTGGTGACGATCTCCTTGCGCCAGCAGTTGGCCAGTCCGGCGCTGAAGTCCCCGCTGAGCGCGGCGAGCTTGCCCTGGAAGGCCTTCGCGTTGTTCACGTAGTCAGCCGCGTGTGCCGGGTCAACGCTCGAGAGTCGCTGCGCGATCACCGTCACGACGTCTGAGTAGCGCTGAGGGTCCAGCCAGAAGTGCGGGTCTGTGGTGCCGGGTGCATTCCCTCCGGAGGTCCTCGTCGGGGTGCCGATGCCTGGTTGGAACAACAGGTCCAGGTTCGCCGCCGGTGCCACGTCGAGGCTGCGCCCGCCCGCCTCGGACTGGACGGCTTGGTCGACCGCACCCTGCAGGCCCCGCTCGTAGACCACGAGCTGGGCCTTGCTGACGGAGGCAACATCTCTCGGCGTGAGCTCGATGTCATGTGGCTCGGCGCCCGGCTTGGTCAGGTTCGTGACTGCGACGTGGTCGCCACCGATCTGTTGCGTGGCGAACTGCAGAGGGTAGAAGGACGCGACGACAGCGATCTTGTCTGGGGATCCTGGCAGTCCTGCGTTGGACAAGGGCGACTCGCATGCGCTCAGGACCATCGCGGTGATCGTTGCCGCGGCGGCGATGGCCAGTCGGCCGGCGGAACGGAGCTTTCGTGGCGTCACGTCACTGATTATCAGTCTCAATGAGAATGATTGTCAAAAGCAGCCCTCGTCAGGAAGCTCAGTGACGCGGAAAGAGCTGCACGACGGCCAGGGCAAACGCGAGCAGCAGCACGGCGAGCCGCATGATCCGTTCCGACCCGTTCAGGCGTGGCCAGGAGAGAAAGAGAACCCACCCGACGAAGGCCGCCCCAAGGCTCATGAGGACGAACCCGACCGAGCCGGAGATGAACACTCCGGCAACGAGCAGTGCCAGCAGGAGCAGGAAAGGCACGGCTTTGGGCAGGTGGTTGAGTCTTGTGATGAGTGGCAGGCTGGCGCGTTCGACGCTGCGGCGCAAGGGAGTCGGCACCCAACGAGGTTACGGGAGCCGGTCTCGGACAACAGCGGCGGTGCGGCACCGATAGCCTTGCCCCATGGCCTTTACCTCCACCGTCGACACCGTTGTCAGTCTCTGCAAGCGCAGGGGTTTCGTCTTCCCGTCGGGCGAGATCTATGGAGGCACCCGTTCGGCCTGGGACTACGGGCCCCTCGGTGTGGAGCTCAAGGACAACATCAAGCGTCAGTGGTGGAAGTCCATGGTCCAGTCGCGCGACGACATCGTGGGCCTGGACTCCTCGATCATCCTCCCGACAAAGACGTGGGAGGCCTCAGGACACGTCGCGACGTTCAGCGACCCGCTGACCGAGTGCCAGTCGTGCCACAAGCGATTCCGCGCGGATCACCTGCAGGAGGCGGTGGCCGAGAAGAAGCACATCGATGACCCCGACAGCATCGACCTTGCGACCATCGCCTGCCCCAACTGCGGCACCCGGGGTGCGTGGACAGCGCCCAGGCAGTTCTCCGGCCTGCTCAAGACCTACCTCGGTGTCACTGAGGACGAGTCGGGTCTGCACTACCTGCGCCCCGAGACGGCCCAGGGCATCTTCCTGAACTTCGCCAACGTCATGGGCTCCGCGCGCAAGAAGCCGCCGTTCGGCATCGCGCAGATCGGCAAGAGCTTCCGCAACGAGATCACGCCCGGCAACTTCATCTTCCGGACCCGCGAGTTCGAGCAGATGGAGATGGAGTTCTTCGTCGTGCCAGGCACCGACGAGGACTGGCACCAGTACTGGATCGACACGCGCACCCAGTGGTACGTCGACCTTGGTATCAACAAGGACAACCTGCGTCTGTACGAGCACGCGCAGGAGAAGCTCTCGCACTACTCCAAACGCACGGTCGACATCGAGTACCGATACCGCTTTCAGGGCAGTGAGTGGGGCGAGCTGGAGGGGATCGCCAACCGCACGGACTTCGACCTCACCACCCACTCCAAGGCCTCGGGTGCCGACCTGTCGTATTTCGACCAGACCACCGGTGAGCGGTTCACGCCGTACGTCATCGAGCCCGCGGCCGGCCTGTCCCGGTCCCTGATGACCTTCCTGGTCGACGCCTACAGCGAGGATGAGGCGCCCAACACCAAAGGTGGCGTTGACAAACGTGTCGTGCTGAGGCTCGACAAACGGCTGGCACCCACCAAGGTCGCCGTACTGCCCCTGTCGCGCAACGCGGACCTGACCCCCAAGGCCAAGGACCTGGCTGCCCAGCTGCGCCAGCGCTGGACGATCGACTTCGACGACGCCGGGGCGATCGGTCGCCGCTACCGTCGCCAGGACGAGGTCGGCACCCCGTTCTGCATCACCGTCGACTTCGACACCCTCAACGACCACGCGGTCACAGTGCGCGAACGCGACTCGATGGCCCAGGAACGGGTGGCCCTCGACCAGGTTGAGACCTACCTGGCCGCCCGTCTGATCGGCTGCTGACCCAGGATCGGGGGACCATGACCGCTGTCCTTCCTCCGCTCCGGATCGGCCGCCACACCATCGCGTCGCCGGTGGTGCTCGCGCCGATGGCTGGCATCACGAACCGGGCCTTCCGCCGGCTGTGCCGGCAGTACGGCGACGCGGGGCTGGGCCAGTCCGGCGCCACCTCGCTCTATGTCAGCGAGATGGTCACGTCGCGTGCACTGGTCGAGCGCACCCCGACGTCGATGCAGCTGATCGAGCACGACCCGGACGAGAGTCCCCGTTCGATCCAGCTCTACGGTGTGGACCCGGCGACCGTGGGCGCCGCGGTGCGTCTGCTCGTGAGCGAGGACCGTGCCGATCACATCGACCTCAACTTCGGCTGCCCGGTGCCCAAGGTCACGCGCAAGGGCGGTGGTGCAGCAC
>DATCQG010000180.1:0-1676 GCA_036569625.1 Dermatophilaceae bacterium
GATGTCGTGGAAAGCGTCCCGGAGGGCTTGGCGGTGCTGGATCCCGTGCGCCCGATCACCTTCATCAGCGGCCCCAGCGCCACCAGCGACATCGAGCTCAGCCGGGTCGAGGGAGTCCACGGCCCGCGAACCCTGATCGTCATCATCGCCGGATAGCCCGGCCAAACCCGTGGAGGGTCAGGGCAGCATCCAGGGACAGAACGGCCGTTGACTGCAGATAGACGATCACGCACATGAATGCCAGGAAGCCCAGACTCCATCCGACGATCTGGCGGAAGATGTGGCCCTCCTTGCCGGACATGCCGACGGCAGCTGCTGCGATCGCGAGGTTCTGGGGCGAGATCATCTTGCCGAGCACCCCGCCGGAGGAGTTGGCTGCTGCCATCAGGGCCGGACTGAGCCCGACCTCCTTGGCCGCCGAGACCTGCAAGGCACCGAAGAGCGAGTTCGACGAGGTGTCCGAGCCGGTGACCGCCACGCCCAGCCAGCCCAGGATCGGGGAGAGGACCGCGAAGGCAGCGCCTGCGCCGGCCATCCAGGTTCCCAGCGCGGCCGTCTGGCCAGAGGCGTTCATGACGTACGCCAGTCCAAGGACCGCCATGACCGTGAGGATCGCGGCCGCGAGCTGTCGGTAGGTGTCGAGATAGGCCCGGAAGGCCTTGGCCGGCGTGATGCCGATGACCGGGATGGTGATCAGTCCGGCGATCAGCATGAGCGTGCCCGCCGCCGCGAGCCAGTTGAACTTGAAGAGCGGGACGGTGGAAGGTTTGCCCGACGCGCTCTGCAGCTCCAGTCCCGGCCACTGGAACGACTTCGTGGGAGCCGCGAGAGCGTCCCTGATGACGGGGATCTGCGCGATGCTGAACACCGCGATGATGATCAGGTATGGCGCGTAGGCCTTGAACACGTCGCTGGCTGTGTCAACGTGGTTGCTGTCGCGTGCGGCCAGCTCGGCGGCAGTGCCACCGCTTTGCGCCACCGGGTAACCGCGAACTGCCGCGCCAGAGCTGCCGGCCGATGAGCCACGACGCGAGCCACTCGACGTGGCCGACGGACCCGCTGCACCCGTCGAGCCCGCGACCATGTCGACCTCCTCCGCCGGCACGTACGGGTGAGCCGGCTGCCATACGCGCAGCAGCAGCACCACCGACGCCGCGGAAACCAGCGAGGCGACGATGTCGGTGAGCTGGGTCGAGATGAAGTTGGAGGTCACGAACTGGGCGACGGCGAAGGTGATTCCACAGGTCAGCGTCGCAGGAAGCGTCTCGCGGACGCCACGCCCCTTGTCGATGATGAAGACGAGGGCCATCGGAACGAAGAGCCCGAGCAACGGGGTCTGCCTGCCGACGACCTGTGCCAGGGTGTGCTCGGGCAGGCCGCTGACCGTGGCGAGCGTGGTGATCGGAACCGCGAGGGCACCGAACGCCACTGGTGCCGTGTTCGCGACCAGCGCCACCACAGCGGCCTTGATCGGCCTGAATCCCAAGGCGATCAACATGACGGTGGTGATGGCGACCGGAGTGCCGAAGCCAGCCAGCGCCTCCATCAGTGCTCCGAAGCAGAAGGCGACGATGACCGCCTGGATCCGTTGGTCGTCACTGACCTTGGCGAACGAGCGCCGTAGAACGTCGAAGTGCCCCGTCACCACGGTCATGTTGTAGACCCAGATCGCGTTG
>DATCQG010000181.1:0-5180 GCA_036569625.1 Dermatophilaceae bacterium
CGCCCCGTGACCCTGCGCGCGAAGCCTCTCGCCAACGAGGACCCCGCACGCCACCGCCGCCGTGTAGTTGACCTGGACCAGGTCCAGCGCCGCGTCGACATCGCGCCACGCGCGCGCCTGGTCGCCAAGGAGCCCGAACGCGACCATGACAACGTCGATGTCCCCTCCGTCGTCGAACGCGAGGGTCACTGCCTTCTCGTACGACGACCGGTCGGTGGCATCGAAGTCCACCTCGGTGACCTGCAGGCCGAGGGACTCAAGCTCTGCGGTGGCGGCGGAACGGCGCTCTCCGGGACGGGCCGCCAGCGTGACCTGGACGTCGCGTCGCTGCTCCGTCAGCTTCGTGACCGTGGCCAAGGCGATATCCGAGGTCCCCCCCAGAACCAGTACCCGCTGCACGTTGCCGATTGCGTCCTTCACAGTCCCAGCCTCCTGGCTAGATCAGAGGTGAAGACCCCGTCGGGGTCCACGGCCTTTCTGATGCCGCGCCACTCATCGAGGCGAGGATACATAGGCGCGATCTCGGAGGCCGACAGACGTGAGTCCTTGGCGAGGTACTCACGGCCACCCGCGGCAATCACCTCCGCGTCCAGGCGGTCGAGCAGGCCGCCCAGGATCGGTGCGCCCAGCGGAATGTCCAGAGCCAGGGTCCAGCCCGGCGTGGGGAAGGACAGATGGCCTTCGCCTTGTGCCCCGAAGCGCTTGAGCACCGCCAGGAACGAGGCCTGCCCGGCGTCGCTGAGCATCTCGATGCACCGGCGCAGGGTGTCCTCGGCGCCGAACGGCACCACGAACTGGTACTGCAGGAACCCCTTGGGACCGTAGATCCGGTTCCAGCTCGACACAGCGTCAAGGGGGTGGAAGAAGGCCGCGATGCTCTGAACCTCGCCCCGGCGCTCGCGAGGAGCCTTGCGAAACCACACCTCGTTGAAGGCGGCGACGGTGGCCCGGTTCAGCATGCCGCTGGGAAAGACGGGGGGTGCGACGGCGACCTGTTTGGGACGGAACTCCAGGGCGTGATCGCGCAGCTTGTGGGGCAGCTGCTCGAGGGTCGCCGGCCAGCCGCGGGTCAGCACGGAACGACCCAGGGAGGCACCGCTGGCCAGGCAGTCGATCCAGGCCACCGAGTACGTGAACCTGTGGTCGCCCTCGGCCATTCGAGCCATCAGGTCGTCGAGGTTCGCGCATCGCTCGGTGTCCACCAGGCAGTACGCCGACTCAACCTTCTTCATTCGCAGGTTTGCTCGCAACACGAGGCCGGTCAGTCCCATGCCTCCCACCGTGGCCCAGAAGAGCTCGGACTCCGGGGTGAGTGTGCGGATCGTGCCATCGGCACAGAGCAGGTCCATGGAGACGACGTGGCGCCCGAAGCTGCCGTCCACGTGATGGTTCTTCCCGTGGATGTCGGCCGCGATCGCCCCACCCACGGTGACCTGACGGGTGCCCGGGCTCACCGGGACGAACAACCCCAGAGGCAGCAGCAGCCGCATCAGCTGGTCCAGGCTGACACCGGCTTCGACCTCGACCAGCGCCGTCTCGGTGTTGATCGAAAGGACGCGTTGACGGGCGGTCATGTCGACCACGAGTCCGCCGCCGTTCTGCGCGGCGTCGCCATAGCTGCGGCCCAGCCCGCGACCCAGAACCCCTCGCGGTCCGGCCTCAGTGACCAGGCGGACAAGCTCGACGTCCTCGCCGGCGGTATGCACCGTCGCAACGCTGGGGCTGGTCCCGCCCCACCCTCGCAGCGCGCGGTGAGCATCCATGCGGTCACTCCTCAAAGGAGGTTGCGCAGCCTGGGCCAGGCTGCGCAGCCGACTCTATCGAGGGGACTGAGTCGGCGTGGTCGCCGGTGCCATGGCCGGGCCGCCCTGTTCCACCTGGGTTGGCGCACCGGTGACTTCGGTGCTGCCGTTCGGCGCGCTTCCACCACCTACGCTGCCAGGTTCGCTCCCTACCCTTCCCGGTTGTCCGCCAACGGCCGGTCCGCCGCCAGGAGCCGGCTGGTCAGGTTGGCCGAGGAAGGACCGTTGCACCGCGACGACGGCCACCGGTGTCGACTGGCCACGCATCTGGAACAGCCACGCAGGGACGAGCAGGATGCCCCGGTCGGTGCCGAAAGCCTGAGTCAGCCCGAGCGTCGCGCCGGTCACCACACGATCGGGGATGGGTGCACAGCCCTGGGTGCCGGGGACGATCCGGCACGGCATGCCCAGCGCCATCATCGGCTGCGGCTGCTGAAGCAGCTGGTCGTACCCCTGCCGTGCACTGATCAACGGGTATGCCGCGGCCGCGGCCGGTGTGGCCAGCCAGCCTGAGGCGTCCACGACCTGACCTTGCTCGTCGACCGACACCCGGGTCTCAAGGCCGACGACTGTCGAGCCGCCCACCTTGGGGACGAGGACCACGCTCTGCTGACCACCCTCGGTGTCGACCCTGGCGGCGTCCGGGTTGACCCCGATCGCTTCGAGCACCGGGCGGGCCAGACGCCGGGCAACGTTCTCCGCGACGGGGATCGGCTGGGCAACCGGGGTGGACGGCAAGGGCTTGGCGACGGCGCAGGCCACCCCGGTCTGCGGGTCGAGCACCGGGCCTGCGACACAGCCATGGTTGCTATAGGTCCAGTGCCGGCCAGCCAGCTCGGACACCGACAGCTCGGTGGTTCCCGAGACGAGGTACCAGCCGTCCTTGAGATGCTGCGGCTCCCCGCTCATGGCCAGGGTGCGGGCGAGGGTGCTGACGAAGGAGCGGGTGCTCGCGCCGGCCGGCAGGAGGTAGACCCGCCCGGTGGAGGGTCCGGTGGGCAGTGTTCCCTCCAGCCGCCAGCCGGATCCGCGGGCACCGCTCACCGGAGCACCACCCTTGCCCGAAGTTCCGCTCTTGTCGGAGACGCCTGCCGCAGCGGAGGCGGGCAGACCCACGGACCCGCCGGCGACACTGGCCAGATGGAGAACCGGTGGCTGAGCGGGGCCATTGCCGTTAACGGCGGAGACGATGGCGACCACCGCAACAAGCAAGGCAACCGCTGCGGCGGCCCCCGCCGGCAACAACCAGCGGGATCGGGCGGGGGCTTGCGCAGTCGAGGTCATGTTGGTGAGACGATACCCATGGCCGTGTGGTTCCACTGGTCTTTCCAGCTGCCTTGAGCTACTGGACCTCGGCGCCTGAGCTGCTGCCCCTCGGCGACCTGAGCCACAGCAATCTCGAGGACGCGACAGCTCTCAGTCAACCGATATGGACTCAGGCATCTCGGCTGGCTGGTAGGAGCAGGCCGGGTCCTCACCGAGCGGGTCCCCGCTGGAGGCGTAGGCCCTGGCGCGCGAGCCGCCGCACAGGTCGGCATACTCGCAGCGACCGCAGCGACCGGTGAAGTCGGCAGCGCGAATCCTTCGCAGCAGCAGGTCGTTCCGATAGATCTTCGCGATCGGCTCGTCCCGCACGTTGCCCAACGCCAAGGGCAGGAACCCCGCGGGGTTGACCTCGCCGTCATGGGCGACGAAGAGGATCCCCTTGCCGTCACGCGTGGATGCGGTCTGCGCCCTCGGCCGTCCGACCTCCGGACCCATCAGCTCGTTGAGTCGCCCCGACAGCCGCTGGTACAGCTCGGTGTTCGGGCCCGGGTCGCCAGCCTGACGGCGGTAGACCACGCGGCGGAAGAACGGCGCCTCGACCGTGCGGACGATGAAGCCGTGCTGCGACGCGTCATACAGGAAATGGCAGATGTCCTCGTGCTCGTCCGGGCTGACTGCGTCCTCGTCCACACCGCGACCAACCTGTACCAGGAAGAAGACCTCCCAGATGTGTGCACCGGCGCGCGAGATCAGGTCGGCGACGTCGGCAAGCTCATCAACGTTGGCACGCATCACCGTGGTGTTGACCTGGACGGTCAACCCGGCAGCTGACAGCGCCGTGATCGCCTTGATGGTTTCCTCGAAGTGGCCCGGGATGCCGCGAACCCCGTCGTGGGTCGCCGGCGTGCAGCCGTCCAGGCTGATCGAGACCGCATTGACCCCACTGGTGACCATTCGTTCGATCATCTCGGGGGTCAGGCATGGCGTGACCGAGGGCGAGAGCGCCACCGGCACTCCAAGGTCGCGGGCGTGCTTGACAAGATCGAAGACGTCCGCGCGGAGCAGACAGTCGCCGCCGGTGAGGACGAGGATGGGGTACGGACGTCCGAACCCGGCGACCTGGTCGATCAGGTCGAAGCCCTCAGCGGTGGTGAGCTCACCAGGCAGCGCTCCCTCGGTGGCGCTGGCCCGGCAGTGCTTGCAGGCCAGCAGGCAGGCGCGGGTGATCTCCCAGAAGACCAGCATCGGTCGTTTGGCAAAGTCCAACCTGGCCTTGGGCGGGACCGTCGTCACGGCGGTCATGACGCCACCGCCGAGGGCTGAACGCCGGCCAGGAGAGCCGTGACTTCCTTGGCGGTTCGCTCGGCATCGGCCACGCAGCTGGCCAGGCCGACGCCGCGGAAGGCAGCGCCGGTGAGGTACAGCCCGGGGAGGTGGGAGAGTGCGGCTTTCATGGCATCCAACCGGTTCTGGTGGCCAACCACATATTGGGGCATCCCGTTTGGCCAACGCTGGATGCTTTGATGGATCGGGCCCGAGGTCAGGCCCATGGCCTCGACGAGCTCCTCGTGCACACCGCGCACAAGGGCGTCGTCGTCCATGCCCAGCCAGCGGGTGTCACCGCGGCGGCCGACCATGCAACGAATCAGGACGAGGTTGTCATCGCTCAGGTGTGGCCACTTGGCACTCGACCAGGTGCAGCCCACCAGAAGCTTGCCCTCCTCCGGAGGGACGAGGAACCCGGTGCCGTCCAGGGGGCGGCCCATCGCCAAGGGCGGATAGGCCAGCCAGATCGTGGCGACATCGACGTAGGGGATCTCGTCCAGAACCGTTGCGACATCAGGGGCGAGGTCAGCCAGCAGCCCCGAAGAGACGAAAGCGGGGGTGGCCAGAACGACCGCGTCTGCCGCGATGCTCTGCCCGTCCGCCAGGTCGACGCGGTAGCCCGCACCCTCGCGCGCAACGAGGCTGACCGTGGTGTTCAGCCGAACGTCGGCTTTGCCCAGCCGTGCCGCGAGCGCCTCGACGAGGCGAACCAGTCCGCCCGCAAGGGTGATCAGAACCGGGCCGCCCGACGAAGGTGCGGCGTGGTGCCGCAGCCGGCGCAGCCCG
>DATCQG010000182.1:0-2447 GCA_036569625.1 Dermatophilaceae bacterium
TGATGGGGCCGTTCGACTCCTACGCGGCAGCGGAGCAGGCGCTCTCGCACGCCAAGGAGAACACCGAGCGCTGGGACGCTGAGGACAAGGCGTGGGAGGACAAGGGGCTGGACGACTGACTCTCCAGCGCTGAGTCTCTGATCCGGGGTCTTCGGCTCCGAGTCTCACGTTCTGTTGGGCTGCTGGCTCGGGATCCGGCGGTGCACGCTCACGGCATAACCGTCGTCCTCGGTGAAGGCTGTGCCTTGCCAGGTGCTGTGCCGCGCCAAAGGCTCCAGCCCGGCCACCGCGCAGGCGTCCTCATATGCCGCAAGGGTCGTCACGGGGCAGCTGCCGGGCAGATGCGCTGAGTCCAGGCCGAATCCGGTCACGAGCAACCCGCCGGGGCACAGGACTGCCGTCAACGCCCAAACGGTGCGCCCAAGGGTGCCTTCGGCCAGCAGCGGGATGACGTTTCCAGCGGCGACGCAGAGTTCGAACCCGCCCGGTATGCCGTGCTGGTCCAGATCGAGCGTGGACAGATCCGCCAGGACCCAGTCCGGACGGGAGCCGGCCACTGTCGCCCGCATCGCGACGGCCAGCATGGACTCATCGGCATCGACGCCCAGGCAGCGGTAGCCAAGGTCGTGCAGGCGAATGGCCACCCGGCCGGTGCCGCACCCGGCATCCAGAATCCGGGCCGGCGGCGGCACCAGAGACGCGCAGAACGAGGCCTCTCCATGCATGTCCCGGCCGGTCGCGGCCAGGGCCTCGAACCGAGCTGCGTAGTCGGACCCGCTGGCCCCGCCTGTCAGCCGGGCCCATCGGGTCTGCGGCGTTTGCTCGCTCACCTCGTCAGCGAGCTCATGGCTCAGGTGGTTGCATCGACGGCAGGCTCGCTGACCGGTGCAAGGCCCGTGACGATCCGGCCAAGGGCATCGCTCCAGCGCTGCCGAAGGTCCGCGTTTGTCGCGGCGTCCGGTGTTTCCTGATAGCGCAGGCTCAAGCGAGTTCCCTCGCCCTCCGGGAGGAGGTGCAGCTCAACCAGTGTCGAGGGAGCATGCTCGTCGGCGTGCCATGAGATGCGGACCTGCTGCATCGGGTGATAGCTGCGAACGACTCCATGGCTGCCGTCCACGCTCCGCCACGGCTCACCCTTGCCCCCGAGCTCAGCGCCCTTGCCCAGGAGCGCCTCGGCGCCGCTCGGCGTGGTCAGGACCTGCCAGACGTCGTCAGGGGGTTGGGGCACCGCTCGACTCACCTCAAGGACGGGGGAGCCCGCCGCGCTATCTGTTGGAACCTCGGGCTCTGCTGCTGGCGTCATCGCGATCTCGATTCGCTCCGCCCGGATCGGCCGCGCGGCTGGGGAACTGTCCAGACAGTCAGCACACCAAGATCGCGCCGATTGCACAATGCCCGATGGGCAGTTCTTTCCGACACAGCGGCACGTCAGGCTGGATTCCTGGTGCGTCTTCCGCGTTTGGTCGGAAGATTGTCCCCTTCAGGCGGTGCGCGGGGCCATATGCGGCATTTGGCTGGAAGATTGTCCCCTTCAGGCGGTGGGCTGGGCCATCTGCCGGGTTTGGCTGGAAGATGGTCCGCCTCGAGCTGGATTGCGGGTACGTCTTCTGTGCCTCTACTCCAGGAACGAGTGCTCGGCGGCCGGGAACGTCCCGCCCGCCACATCAGCCGCGTATGCCCGGGCCGCGTCGCCCAGGGTGGTCCGGAGGTCGGCATACCGCTTGACGAAGCGTGGCGCCTTGCCGCCGCGCAGCCCGGCCATGTCCTGCCAGACCAGCACCTGGGCGTCACAGCTGGGGCCGGCTCCGATCCCGATCGTGGGCACATGAAGAGCCGCCGTGACTCGGGCCGCGACCGGCGCGGGCACCATCTCCATGACGACTGCGAATGCTCCGGCCCTCTCCAGAGCCAGGGCGTCCTCGACGAGTGCGTCGCCCGAGTCCCCGCGCCCTTGGACGCGATAGCCGCCGAGGACGTGCTCGCTCTGAGGGGTGAAGCCGATGTGCCCCATGACCGGGATACCGGCGCGAACGAGAAGCTCGATCTCTGGGACCATCGGGCGTCCGCCCTCCAGCTTGACGGCATGCGCCCGACCCTCCTTCATGAACCGGGTTGCCGTGCCCAGTGCCTGGGTCGGGCTGGCCTGGTAGGACCCGAACGGAAGGTCCGCAACGATGAGGGAGTGCTTCGCAGCCCGGCTGACAGCGCGGACCAGAGGCACCAGGTCGTCGACCGTGACCGGCACGGTCGTCTCATATCCGTAGACGTTGTTGGCAGCCGAATCGCCAATCAGGAGAACGGGAATGCCGGCCTCGTCGAAGATCTCTGCCGCATACTGGTCGTATGCCGTGAGCATCGCCCAGCGCTCGCCCCGTTCCTTCATGGCCTGGAGGTGGGGGATGCGGATGCGCTTGAGCGTGGCAGGAGCCGATCCGGGTGTGGCCGGG
>DATCQG010000183.1:0-7025 GCA_036569625.1 Dermatophilaceae bacterium
GAGCAACCCACCCAGTCCGCAGAACAGGACGTCGGCGAGCGGGCTCTGAGGGCCGACGCCAATGCTGACCGAGCCGTACCAGCGGCCTCCCACAGTGATGGCGAACAGCGTTCCGAAAAGTCCGCCGGCGAGCCTGTGAAGTCGATGCCGTTGCAGATAGCGGGAGTACCCCAGATCGAACTCACGTCAATTCTCGGAACCAACACGCGCGAACAGCTCCCCGACTGGGCCGGACCCTGGTTTGCGCTCAACGCGCAAAGCGAGAACGGCGCCTGCCCGGCACCTTGATGACGAACCCGCGCCACCAGCTCGGGACCGTCGTGGAACGTACTTAGCCCCATTCAGAGGGCGATTCTCCAAGAGCGAGACGGCTTGAGACCAACTCAAGCCGGATACCTCCTCAGAAGTTGCTCGCCATGTTGGTGAAACGGGAGTAGTGACCCTGGAAGGCCACGGTGATCGTGTCCGTGGGACCGTTGCGGTGCTTGGCGACGATGAGGTCGGCCTCGCCTTCGCGCGGTGACTCACGCTCGTACATCGACTCGCGGTGGAGCAGGATCACCATGTCGGCATCTTGCTCGATACTCCCGCTTTCGCGAAGGTCGCTCATCTGCGGCTTCTTGTCCTGACGCTGCTCGCTGCCACGGTTCAGCTGCGAGATCGCGATGACAGGCACCTCCAGCTCCTTGGCCAAGAGCTTGAGAGCACGGGAGAACTCCGCGACCTCCTGCTGGCGGCTCTCGACCCGCTTGCCGGAGCTCATCAGCTGCAGGTAGTCGATGATCACCAGGCGCAGGTTGTGACGCTGTTTGAGACGCCGGCACTTTGCGCGGATCTCCATCAGCGACATGTTCGGCGAATCATCAATGAACAGTGGGGCATCGGAGACCTCGGCCATGGTGCGCGCCAGCCGGGTCCAGTCCTCGTCACGCATCGTGCCCTTGCGCATGTTCTGCAGCTGGATCGAGGCCTCGGCCGAGAGCAGTCGCATCGTGATCTCGGTGCGACTCATCTCGAGGCTGAACAGGACGGTGGCCATCTTGTGCTTGATTGCCGCCGATCGCGCAACGTCCAGTCCAAACGTCGACTTCCCGACGGCAGGCCTGGCCGCCACGACGATCATCTGGCCGGGATGAAGACCGTTGGTCAGGTTGTCGAAGTCGGTGAATCCCGTTGGGACACCGGTCATCTCACCGGATCGACCCGATGCCGCCTCGATCTCGTCAACCGTCGCCTCGAGCACATCGCCGAGCACCGCGTAGTCGTCGCCGCCGCGTTTGTCCGCCACCGCGTAGATCTCGGCCTGGGCCGCGTTGACGATGTCGACAACGTCCCCGCCCCCCTGGCCGTAGCCCATCTGGACGATCTTCGTGCCAGCATCGACGAGCCGACGCAGCACCGCGCGTTCGGCCACGATCTGCGCGTAGTAGCCGGCGTTGGCCGCCGTCGGCACCGATGAGATCAGCTGGTGAAGATAGGCCTGACCGCCCACGCGCACGAGGTCGCCACGCTTGGTGAGCTCATCGGAGACGGTGATGGCATCGGCTGGCTCGCCCCGGCCGTAGAGATCCAGGATCGCGTCATAGATCAGCTCGTGAGCCGGACGATAGAAGTCGACCGCCTTGAGCCCCTCGACGCAGTCGGCGATGGCATCCTTTGACAGCAGCATGCCGCCGATGACGCTCTGCTCCGCGTGGACGTCCTGGGGAGGCAACCGGTCGTCTGCCGAACCGTACGAGGACGAAGCGGGACCGCCGTACGTCCCCATGTTCAGCTCCGCGAGTGACACGCGTGTCCCCTTCGATCCCGACCCTGCAACCGGACTGATGACCAGCACACCACGGGGGTCCGACAGCCCTACCTGGGAGCAGGGGGCCATCGAACGTGCAGTGATCGGTGCGAACCAGCCACGCTATTGCTGTACGCCCGCGGACTCAAACAGGCCTTGTGCGCATCGTGGGGACAACCTGTGCACCACGCCGACCCCCTCTGTGCGCACCCTGGGGACAAGCCTGTGAATTACGTCATCGTTCAGAGCACCAGATGGCCTCTGACCTGCGCAGACGTTGTCCACCTCCCTGTGGACAGAAAATAGTTCGGGCGTGTCGTCCCGCCGCTGCGCCACGGATGACTGGGCACCCCTCGCGCGGCGATCGGCTCAAGAACCAGCGATGCCGGCCGGCGCCACAAGCGACGCCCGCGTCCGCGGCATTCCGCTGGCACCGCGAGGCTCAGGTCGAACGGCCAGCACCTGGTTGACCCCGAGCCGGTTGGCCTCGAAGCCGAGCGCGGAGCCTGCCATGTACAGCCGCCACACCCTGGCCCGGCCAGGGCTCGTGAGCTCCACAGCCCTGTCCCAGCTGGCCTCGAGGTTGGCAACCCATGCCCTCAAGGTCAGTGCATAGTGCTCCCGCAGCGACTCGACGTCCCGCACCTCGAAGCCGACCTCCTCCATCGCCTCCACCATCGTGGCCATCGGCTGGAGCTCCCCGTCAGGGAAGACATATCGGTCGATGAACGAGGTTCGGGAGAAGCCGTCGGAGGGCCCGGGGCGACGGGAGATCGCGTGGTTGAGCAGTCGGCCACCGGGGCGCAGCAGCCTGAACAGCTCTTTCGAGTAGGTCGGCAGCATCGCCTTGCCGACATGCTCGGACATGCCGATGCTCGCAATCGCGTCAAAAGGCCCGTCCTGGACATCGCGATAGTCCTGGATGCGGATCTCCACCCGGTCGCCGACACCATCATCATCAGCGCGCCGCCGGGCATACTCCGCCTGTTCGCTCGAGAGGGTGATGCCGACCGCCTGCACCCCATAGTTGCGAGCAGCGTTGCAGACAAAGGCTCCCCAACCGCAGCCGACGTCAAGGACGCGCATACCCGGCTTGAGCCCGAGCTTGTGGGCGACGAGGTCACACTTGGCCTGCTGCGCCTCCTCCAGCCCGAAAGCGGGACCTTGCTCCTGCTCGTAGTACGCACACGAGTACGTCATCGACGGCCCGAGAACCAGCTCGTAGAACTCGTTGCCGACGTCGTAGTGGTGGGCGATCGCCTGGGCATCCCGGCTCCTCGAGTGGCGCAGCCCGCCCAACCTCGACTCCTCTGCCGGAGGCCGTGGAGGCGGGCCCGCGATCCCGAGTCTCATCGCCGCCCTGACCAGTGCCCGGCGGGTCGAGGAGTCGATGACGACACCCGGGCCGGACTCGGGATCAGCAACCCGGTCCAGCGCCGTCAGGCCCGCCATGATGTCCCCCTCGATCAGGACGTCGCCCGAGACGTAGGCGCGGGCGAACCCGAGCTCGTTGGGGGCCCACAGCATCCGACGAAGGGCACGCGGGCTGGTGAACGTCAGCCGCACCGGCGCGCCCGGCGGACCGATCTCGCTGCCGTCCCAGCACCGCACCAGCACGGGCAGGTCCGAACCCAGCCCCGCCCGGACCAACGGGTCCACGACTTCCGCAACGCTCATGAGTGACTCCTTGTCGACAACCCCTGACGGCAGAGCACCAGATCACTACGAGAACAACAACGGACGGCGGCCCGGACAGATTCCCGATCCCCTTACCCTGCGATGGTGAACAGAAGCGGGGTCCGGTGGGCGGACGGACCGGGGAGCCAACGGCGCGAGATCATCCGACTCGCCGTTCCCGCGTTCCTGGCCCTGGTGGCCGAACCACTGTTCCTTCTCGCAGACTCGGCAATCATCGGTCACCTGGGCACCACGCAGCTGGCCGGACTCGGTGTGGCCAGCGCGGCCCTCATCACTGCGGCCAACATCTTCGTCTTCCTCGCCTACGGCACCACGTCGATCGTCGCGCGACAGGTGGGCGCCGGCTCTGAGCGAAGCGCGGTCGGTGCCGGCGTCGATGGCCTGTGGCTCGCCATCACGATCGGCATCGTCACCGGAGCGGTCGTCGCCTCCTTCGCAGCGCCGCTGTGCGCCGTGTTCGGCGCCTCACCCGCCGCACTGGAGCAGGCGGTCACCTATCTGCGGGTGTCCGCCTTCGGCATACCAGCGATGTTGGTCGTCCTGGCGGTGACCGGCGTCCTGCGCGGGTTGCAAGACACCAGAACGCCTTTGGTCGCGTCCGTCGTCGGGTTCAGCTCGAACATCGCGCTCAACCTCCTCCTCGTCTACGGCCTGCACATAGGCATCGCAGGCTCCGCGCTCGGGACCGTTCTCGCCCAGTGCGGTATGGCGACCGCCCTCGTCCTCGTCGTCACCCGACGTGCGCGAAGGCTGGGCGCGAGCCTGCGCCCACACCCCGGCCGGGTGATGCGGGCGGCCCTGGACGGCGTGCCACTGCTCGTTCGGACACTGGCCCTTCGCTTCGTCCTGCTGGTGACGACCTGGGTCGCCTCAGGTCTGGGAGACGTGCCGCTGGCCGCCTACCAGGTGTCCGCCACCGTCTGGACCTTCCTTGCGTTCGCCCTTGATGCATTGGCCATCGCCGGGCAGGCGTTGACCGGCAAGGCTCTGGGCGCCGGCGACGCCACGGCAGCCCGATCGGCCACCCGGACCATGCTGTTGTGGGGTGTTGTCGGCGGCGGCATCCTCGGAATCCTTGTGCTGGCGGCCCATTCGGTCTTACCCCCGCTCTTCAGCTCTGACCCCGCGGTGCAGTCGGCACTGGCCGCGGCGCTGATCGTGGTCGCGATCTCCCAGCCCATTGCCGGCTTCGTGTTCGTGCTGGACGGCGTGCTCATTGGCGCCGGCGACGGTCGATGGCTCGCGTGGGCCCAGGTGGGGCTCCTGGTGCTATATCTGCCGTTGATCCTGACCGTCCGAGCCGTTGGGCCCTCGTTGCTGGTGGGCACCGATCCCGTTGTCGCGCAAGGACATGCGCTGACAGTCCTGTGGCTGACGTTCGTCGTCTTCATGACCATGCGGGGCGTCGCACTCGGCTGGCGGGCCCGCGGCGATGCGTGGTTGGTCACCGGCGCCACCCGCTGAGAACAAATTCGGTCGGCTCAGACCTGCTTCCCGTCGAAGGGGCTCAGGTGGGCACGCTGGTTGACCTTCGCCTGCTCGTATGCCGAGCGCGCAGCTCGCGTGACCGGCTGGGTGGAGACCTCGGCGACGGCAACATCCCACCACGCCCGGCTCGAGGGCGACCCCGTCTCCAGATCGCACTCCACATGAACGACGGTGGTCCGGCTGGCCGCCAGTGCCTCGCTCAGGCACGCTCTGAACGATCCCAGCGTGTCGGCGCGAAGGACCTGCGCGCCAAGGCTGGCAGCATTGGCCGCGAGGTCGACCGGCAGGATGTCGCCATCCAAGTGACCACTCTCGCCCCGGTACCGGTATCTGGTGCCGAACCCAGGCACACCAACGGTTTTGGAGAGAGAGCCGATGGACGCGAAGCCGTGGTTCTGCACGAGCACGACGACCAGCTTGATGCCCTCCTGAACTGCCGTCACGAGCTCCTGGGCCATCATCAGGTAGGACCCGTCGCCCACCATGACGATGACCTCACGGTCGGGGTCGGCCATCTTGACCCCGAGACCGCCAGCTATCTCGTAGCCCATGCACGAGTAGCCGTACTCCACCTGGTAGCCCTTGGCATCGCGGGTCCGCCACATCTTCTGCAGGTCGCCGGGCATCGAACCGGCCGCACACACGACAACGTCACGTGGACCGGACAGGTCGTTGACCACGCCGATCACCTGGCTCTGCCGGGGAGCAGCGCCCGGGTCGCCCTGCAGGTCGTATGCCGCCGTCACCTCGCCGTCCCATGCGCGCGCCAGCTCGCTCGCCCGGACCGTGTACGCCGGGTCCGCCCGCCAACCGGCGAGATGGGTTGTCAGTGCCTTCAACGCCTCCCGGGCATCGGCGACCACCGACAGGCCCGAGAGCTTGTGCCCGTCCACAGCTGCCACATTGATGTTGACGAAGCGGACGTCAGGGTCGCCGAAAGCGCTCATGGACGCGGTCGTGAAGTCGCTCCAGCGAGTGCCTATGCCGACAACGAGATCGGCTTCGGCGGCGAGGGCGTTGGCAGCCGTCGTCCCCGTCGCTCCGATGGCGCCCACCGACTGCGGGTGGTCCCATGCCAGGGACCCCTTGCCGGCCTGGGTCTCGGCCACTGGCACGCCTGTGGCCTCGGCGAGCTCGCGCAACGCCTTGGTCGCCTCGGAGTAGCCGACACCGCCACCAGCAACGATGAGCGGGCGTTGCGAGTGACGGATCGCGTCCGCCGCGCGTCGAAGCACGGCCACCTCGGACACGGCTCTGTCGATGTGCCAGACCCTGACGTCGAAGAGCTCGACCGGCCAGTCCCACGCCTCGGCCTGGACGTCCTGCGGGAGCGCGATCGTCACCGCCCCCGTGTTGATCGGGTCGGTCAGTGCCCGCATCGCGCCGAGGAGCACGGACGCGAGCTGCTCGGGTCGCCAGACCCGGTCGAAGAACACGGACACCGGACGGAGCGTGTCGTTGACGGAGATGTCGTGACCACCCGGCCTCTCGAGCTGCTGCAGAACGGTGCCACTGGCCCGGGTCGCGAAGACGTCGCCCGGCAGCAGCAGCACGGGAATCCGGTTGATCGTCGCCAACGCGGCCCCGGTGACAAGGTTGGTTGCGCCGGGCCCAACCGACGTCGTGCAGGCGAATGTCTGCAGGCGGTTCTTCATTCGCGAGAACCCCACTGCGGTGTGGACCATGGCCTGCTCGTTGCGGCACGGGTAGAACCGCAGGGGCTCCTCGCCGCCCTCGGCCTCCAGCTGCATCAGCGCCTGACCCAGTCCGGCGATGTTGCCGTGGCCGAGGATCCCGAAGCAGCCTTCGATCAGTCGTCGCTCTACACCGTCGCGCTCGGAGTACTGCCTCGCCAGAAACTTCACGACCGCCTGGGCGACCGTCAACCGGATGGTCTCGGTCACCGGCGCGAACCGAAGGGCAGCCTGGGGTCTACCTTCTGAGAGGCCCAGGTCTGTGCAACCCATGCATGATCAGGGTCCTCGCTGATCAGCCATTCTCGCTCGGCGCCAGGCCCCGCCATGACGTTCAGGTAGTACATGTCGTAGCC
>DATCQG010000184.1:0-3714 GCA_036569625.1 Dermatophilaceae bacterium
TGCGGCTGACGAGGAGGGTGTTTCCGCCAAGGAGCTGGCGGACAGGAACAACCGCCTCATCGTGGAGGAGTTCGTCGCGCTCGGCCTGTCTTACGACCTGTTCACCCGCACCACGACCCGCAACCACTACGCCGTGGTGCAAGAGATGTTCACGACGGTCTACGACAACGGCTACATGGTCGAGCAGACAACGCACGGGGCGATCAGCCCATCGACAGGTCGAACGCTGCCCGACCGCTACATCGAGGGCACCTGCCCGATCTGCGGCTACGGCGAGGCCCGAGGCGACCAGTGCGACAACTGCGGCAACCAGCTCGCCCCGACGGACCTGATCAACCCGCACAGCAAGATCAACGGTGAGACGCCTGACTTCGTCGAGACCCAGCACTTCTTCCTCGACCTGCCGGCGCTGGCAGAGGCGCTGGTCGAGTGGCTCGAAGGGCGTGAGGCTTCCGGCACCTGGCGCCCCAACGTCATCAGGTTCAGCCAGAACATCCTCAAGGACATCAGGCCTCGGGCCATGACCCGCGACATCGACTGGGGCATTCCGATCCCGTTGGACGGGTGGCGTGAGCAGCCCACCAAGAGGCTCTACGTCTGGTTCGACGCCGTCATCGGCTACCTGTCCGCCTCGATCGAGTGGGCCCGGCGGACGGGCAACCCCGAGGCCTGGCGCGACTGGTGGAACAACCCGCAGGCCCTGTCGTACTACTTCATGGGCAAGGACAACATCACCTTCCACTCCCAGATCTGGCCGGCCGAGATCCTCGCCTACGACGGACTGGGCAACAAGGGCGGCAAGCCCGGACCGTATGGCGAGCTGCAGCTTCCGACCGAGGTGGTCAGCTCCGAGTTCCTCACCATGGAGGGGAAGCAGTTCTCCTCCAGCCGTGGCGTCGTGATCTATGTCCGTGACTTCCTCGAGCGATACCAGCCAGATGCGTTGCGCTACTTCATCGCGGCGGCCGGTCCCGAAAACCAGGACAGCGACTTCACCTGGGCCGAGTTCGTCAAGCGCACCAACGGCGAGCTTGTTGCGGGCTGGGGCAACCTGGTCAACCGCACAGCCACAATGATTCACAAGAGCTTCGGCGAGATCCCAGTCGCGGCCGAGCTGAACGCCGACGACCTGGCGTTGCTGGCAACGGTCAACGAGGGCTTCGCCACCATCGGCGCCCTGATCGAGCGCCACCGGCAGAAGAACGCGCTGGCCGAGGCCATGAGGGTCGTCGCGGAGGTCAACAAGTACGTCACCGACCAAGCGCCGTTCAAGCTCAAGGCGGACGACGAGCGCGAGCGGCTCGGGACGATCCTGCACGTGATCGCCCAAGCCGTCAGCGACCTCACGACGATGCTGAGCCCTTTCCTGCCGCACAGCTCCAACCAGGTTCATACGGCGATGGGCGGCCAGGGTCAGATCGCGCCGATGCCCCGGATGGAAGAGGTCGATGACCTGGATGGTGGCGACAGCTACCCGATCATCACCGGCGACTACACGGGCACACCACGATGGGAGTCACGCCCGATCACTGTTGGCGCGCGGATCGGCAAACCCTCACCGATCTTCACCAAGCTCGACCCGTCAGTGGTCGAGGACGAGCTCGCCCGGCTCGAGCCGGAAGAAGAGGCCGGCTCATCGTCATGAGCGGTCACGTGGGCCATCCGCCGGCACCCGAGGCCCTGCCGATTCCGGTCGTCGACAACCACGCCCACCTCGACATGTCCCGAGACGGCATGGATCTTCCTGATCTCCAGGAGGTGATCGACGCAGCGACGGCGGTCGGGGTGCCCCGCATGATCCAGATCGGCTGCGACCTCCCCGGCGCTCGTTTCACGGTCGAGGTCATCGACCGGTATGCCGCGCTGCTGGGTGGGGTTGCCATCCACCCGAACGAGGCGCCCAAGCTTCACGACCTCGGCGAGCTCGAGTCGGCGAGGGCCGAGATCGAGCTGCTCGCCTCCCACCCCAGGGTGAGGGTCATTGGCGAGACAGGCCTGGACTACTTCCGCACAGGTCCTGAAGGCGTTGCAGCGCAGCAGGACTCGTTTCGCTGGCACATCGACCTGGCCAAGCGCACGGGCAAGGTGCTCCAGATTCACGACCGCGACGCCCACGAGGACGTGCTCCGGATCCTGGCGGAGGAGGGCGCGCCCGACCATACGGTGATGCACTGCTTCTCCGGTGACGTGGCTATGGCCCGCGTGTGCATCGAACGGGGCTACCTCCTTTCCTTCGCCGGGACCGTAACGTTCAAGAACGCCAGGGACCTTCGGAACTCGCTCGCGGTGACGCTCCTGGACAGCCTTCTGGTCGAGACGGACGCCCCCTTCCTGACCCCCGAGCCGCATCGCGGGGCGACCAACGCGCCATACCTCGTGCCGTTGACCGTGCGGGTGATGGCGGGTGTTCTCAACGTGGACGTGCCCTCGTTGTGCACGGCGATTGGGGCCAACTCCGAGCGGGTCTACGGCCCCTGGTAGCCGCCGGGAGCAGTCGCGCCAGGATGCCTTCTCGTGGGGCCACCGTTACCAAAATTTGACCTTTCGGGGGTTCATCAGCCATCGTGGACGACTGTTGGCCGGGGTCGGTGAGTCCTCGGACGGCGCGCACTTGGGATGCACGACCTCGGTCGGGCACCCCATTTTCCTTAGATGCGCACCTTCCGTCGCACGATGCCCGGAAAGTTCTAGCTCTGGAGCCTCGTGATCTTTCGCCCGGTTCGGCGTATCGCCCAAGCCGCTGTCGTCTCGTCCCTCGTTGCCGCTGCTGTCGGTTTCTCCTACTTCGACAAATCGGTCAACCTGTCCGTTGACGGCAGAACCTCCGCGGTCCACCTGTTCGGCAGCACTGTGGTCGGTGACGTGCTGGCCAGCCAGAACATCAAGGTCGGTCCGCACGACCTCGTTGCACCGGCCGTCTCCACGCAGGTCAGTGACGGGCAGAAGGTCGTCGTGCGGTACGGCCGCCAGCTCACGGTCACTGTCGATGGACAGACCACGTCGTACTGGACGACCTCGACCACCGTGGCGGGCGCGCTGTCCGAGCTCGGCATCCGCGCCGACTCGGCCAAGCTCTCGGTCTCGCGTTCGCAGCCGCTGGGCCGCGCGGGACTGGTCATGTCGATCACGACCCCCAAGGACGTCACCGTCACCGTCGATGGCAAGACCCTGAGGACCAGGACCATCGGTGCCAACGTGGAAGAGGTGCTCTCCGAGCTCCACGTCTCCGTCGGCGCCAAGGACCGCGTCTCCCCGGCAATGGGCACCCCTGTGACCACAAATGGTCTGAAGGTCGTTGTCGCCCGCGTGACCCAGAAGAGCGTCACGGCCACCGAGAGCGTCGGCTTCGGCACAACGCGCAAGGACGACGCCACGTTGTACACGGGCTCATCCAAGACGCTGACGGCCGGCAAAGCAGGTTCCAGCCTGGTCACCTACCTCGAGACCTGGGTCGACGGCAAGCGTGAGAGCCGCAAGGTCACGAGCTCGCGGGTCATTACCGCCCCCGTCGCGCGCATCCTCGCTGTCGGCACCAAGCCCAACCCCGTCACATCCTCGTCGGCCGTTGTGGGCTCCACGGCCAATGCGGCCATGTGGGATCGGATCGCCGCGTGCGAGTCCGGCGGAAACTGGGCGATCAACACCGGCAACGGCTACTACGGCGGCCTTCAGTTCGACAGCGGCACCTGGTTGGCCAATGGCGGGGGCACGTAC
>DATCQG010000185.1:0-2474 GCA_036569625.1 Dermatophilaceae bacterium
CTCCACCGCGCTGTAGTCGTGCTTGGCATCGCGCAGGGTCCAGTCAAGCTTCTGGACGAGGTGGGTGCCCTGGAGATGGTCCAGGTTCATCTTCCAGTTGCCAGCCATGAGCGGCGTGCGGTTGGACGACGTGCGTGACCCGGCGCGCGAGGCCGTGGTTTCAGACATGAGGTTCAGCCCTCCAGGACTGTGAGGCCGGGGAGCGCCTTGCCCTCGAGGTACTCCAGGCTGGCACCACCACCGGTGGATATATGCCCGAACTGATCGTCGGTGAAACCGAGCTGACGCACCGCAGCCGCCGAGTCACCGCCACCGATGACGGTCAGAGCACCGCTAGCGGTCGCCGACGCCACCGCCTGCGCTACCGCCCTGGTGCCCCCGGCGAACGGGGCCATCTCGAACACGCCCACCGGGCCGTTCCAGAACACCGTCCGTGCGTCGGCAAGCTTGGCGGCGAAGGACTCTTGCGACATCGGGCCGATGTCCATGCCTTCCATGTCGGACGGGATCTGGTCGACATCCACAACAGCGGACGTGGCGTCCGCGGAAAACCCCGAGGCAACCACGAGGTCGGTCGGCAGCACGATCTCGACGCCGAGCTCCTTTGCGCTCTTGAGGTATCCCTTTACTGCTTCCAGTCGGTCCGAGTCCAGGATGCTGGTGCCGATCTCGTACCCCTGAGCTGCCAGGAACGTGTAGCACATCCCGCCGCCGATCAGCAGCCTGTCGGCGCTCTTGAGCAGGCTGTCGATCACGCCCAGCTTGTCGGCGACCTTGGCCCCACCGAGCACCACCACGAACGGCCGCTGGGGGTCTGTCACGAGACGCTCGAGCACCTCGACCTCAGTGCGCACCAGCAGGCCGGCGGCATGCGGAAGTCGCTGCGCCACGTCATACACGCTGGCCTGCTTGCGGTGAACGACGCCGAACCCGTCGCTGACGAAAACATCGGCAAGAGAGGCCAGCTCGTCCGCGAACGCACCGCGCTCGCCGTCGTCCTTGGATGTCTCGCCGGCGTTGAAGCGCAGGTTCTCGAGCATCGCAACCTGCCCGTCGACCAGCTCCCGGACAACGGATCGGGCTGACTCCCCCACCGTGTCGGTAGCGAAGGCGACGGGGACACCGAGCAGCTCCTGGAGCCGCTCGGCCACCGGCGCGAGCGAAAATCTGGCCTCAGGTGCCCCCTTGGGCCGGCCGAGGTGGGCGCACACGACCACGCGTGCACCCGCTTCGGCCAGAGCCCTGATCGTGGGCACCGAGGCTCGAACCCGGCCGTCGTCGGTAATGGTGCCGTCGCCGTCCAGATCGAGAGGGACGTTCAGGTCACTGCGGACCAAGACCCGCTTCCCGCGAAGATCACCGGCCGAGATCAGGTCCTGTACGGTCTTCATCCCGGGCGTCAGAGGGTCTTGCCGACGTACGTGATCAGGTCGACCAGGCGGCAGGAGTAGCCCCACTCGTTGTCGTACCAGCCGACGACCTTCGCCATGTTGCCGTTGACGTAGGTGAGACCGGAGTCGAAGATGCACGACGAGGGGTCGGTGACGATGTCGGTTGAGACGATCGGGTCCTCTGTGTAGGACAGGATCCCCTTCAACGGCCCCTCTGACGCCGCCTTGATCGCGGCGTTGATCTCTTCCTTGGTGGCCGGGGTCTTCAGCTGGACGGTCAGGTCGGTGGCCGAGCCGGTCGGCACGGGCACGCGGATAGCGTAGCCGTCGAGCTTGCCCTTGAGCTGCGGCATCACGAGGGCGATGGCCTTGGCTGCGCCGGTAGTGGTCGGGATCATGTTCAGTGCCGCTGCGCGAGCCCGTCGCAGGTCCTTGTGTGGGTAGTCGAGGACGTTCTGGTCATTCGTGTACGCGTGGATGGTCGTCATGAGACCCCGCTCGATGCCGAACGCGTCGTCGATGACCTTGGCCATGGGCGCAAGGCAGTTCGTCGTACAGGAGGCATTCGAAATGATGTTGTGCGCCGCCGGGTCGTAGTCCTCATGGTTGACGCCCATGACGATGGTGATGTCCTCGCCCTTGGCCGGCGCGGAGATGATGACCTTCTTGGCGCCAGCGGTGACGTGCTTGCCAGCGCTCGCCGCATCGGTGAAGAAGCCGGTCGACTCAATGACGACGTCGGCGCCGACCTTGGCCCAAGGCAAGCTGCCGGGGTCGCGCTCCGCGAACACGGGAAAACTCTTCTTGCCCTCGACCGTGATCTCACCATCGCCGGCGACGACGTCCTTGCCGAGCCGACCAAGGATGCTGTCGTACTTGAGCAGGTGCGCGAGCGTCTTCGTGTCCGTCAGGTCGTTGACGGCAACGATCTCGATATCAGCTCCGGAAGCCTGCACGGCACGGTAGAAGTTGCGGCCGATGCGACCAAAGCCATTGATACCAACGCGAACAGTCATGTGCTCGAGCCTTCCTGATCAGGAGTGTCTGTGCGGCCTGACCGCACGCCGGAATACCTCAACACGA
>DATCQG010000186.1:0-2974 GCA_036569625.1 Dermatophilaceae bacterium
GAGTTACACCACTCCAGGGGACGCAATCCTCGGATGCGCCCGATCATCGTTTCCTATCGGATAGGTCGAGCCCGTCTATGGCTCTGCGCAGCGGGCTAGGCCTTCAGCGTTCCCCTGATGCCGCGGACCACGCGACCTTCCTCGACCTCCGGGATCGATCGCCAGGGTGTCGAGAACCGGTGGCCGGGCCAGGGTCCCCGCACTGATCGACCGAAGGAACTCAAGACCGCTCATCTGTGCGGCTGCGATCGCGGTGACGGATGGGTCAGACCAGGTGTATGTCCGACTGCGCCGGTGGGCATGTGACGCGGCGACCTGATCCGGTGGGTCCTGGCGACGCTGGAGCGGTTGTGCCTGCCCAGCCTGCCGGACCCCGGTGCCGCCTTCGCGCGCTCATGTGCGCGGACCGGCACTCCTTCGCTGACAGCCCTGAGCGATTTGCTGCCCGACTAGCAGGCGGAGCCCACGGACGCTGGTCCGAGGGCTCCGCCTGCAGTTGCCGCGCGCGGCGCGGCCGTTCTTCAGCCTTCCTTCTTCCGACCGACGCAGAAGGTCTTCTGCAGGGTGTAGCCCTGGTTGTCGATCAGTCCGGTGGTCAGGGCGGCCCTGGTGGACAGCGACGCGACATACGAGCAGATGTTCCAGGCGCTGGTGTTCTCGTGGTGGGTTGCGGAGGTCCCGCGAGGTGTCGTACCACTGTCGAACGTGCCTGGCGCCGACGTTGATGCGCTGGTGATAGCCGCTGCCCATCCGGCCATGAGCTCATGGTCGGTGGTGTACTCCACGTCCAAGGCTGTCGTGATCGGGGTACACGCGAGCAGCGGACCGGTGTGGAACTGCAGGATGTCCAGCAGGTTGACTTCGATCCAGTTGTTGATGTGGATCTTGGTCAACGAATTGGTGAAGTCCGGCGGACTGGGTGGTCCGCTCAGCCGGGTGGCCTCGAACACGATACCGAGGTCGGAGCCGACACGCTGGTTTCCACCGGGGACGGGACTGCCCGCCAAGACACCGGGGGCGGGGTCGCCACCGGGTACGTCCTGGGTCGTGTCGAACCCGATCAGCGTGGTGAATCCGCCGGCGACAGAGGCGGCGTCGACCGTGATCCAACCGTCCGGGTCCGGCACGATCACGTGCTCCGTCGGGCCGGTCCACGGGTCGCCGACTGCCGGTGGCGTGGGGTCTGCCACCGGGGCACCGGCGATCGTCATGCTCTGGAATGTTGGCACCAACGATGCGCCAGCGGTGCCGGCGACGTTCTCCGGCCACGGGATCCTCCTCGTACCCGCGTCCACGCGACAGACGCGACTGCCCGTTATCGGCGTACTTGAGCCGGCAAGAACGAACCGGTACCGCATGGGCGTGCCATCGGTCGGCGACGCGGCAGGGCAGAAGCCCCGCAGCTCCAAACAGCCCTGGAACCCGAACTTTGGTCCGCCGTGGAAGTACAGCCCGGTGAAGGTCAGACCCTTGTTGGTCAGCCCGGTCGCCGGGTCGATGTCGGCGTTGATGTCGAAGTGACCCACGTGGGTGAACCACGGACGAAGGACCGGGGGGCAGACGCATCGGCAGAGAAGGTGGCAGTGCCAGGAGCAGATCCAGTGGCACAGCTGGGCGCAGAACCGCCCGAGCTTCAGCTCCTCCACAGTGGCCGCGAACGCGTCGGCGTCCTCGGCTTCGATGGCGTCCGAGAGTCGACCGAGCATCGTCGGATCGGCAGCAAGCCGGGCGGTGACCTGCGCGAACTCGAACGCCTCGGACAGCGTCAGGTTCGGTTGTTCGATGGGGAACCGCCGGCACATCAGCAGGCAGATCCTGACGCAGCGCCAACTGCAGAACCACTCGCAGATGATCTCGCAGTCGTCCTCAAAGCGCAGCCGGGCGATCACGGCTCGCATCACGTCGCAGTTGCCGGTCAGGGCCGCCTTCGCAGCGGCCTCGAAGCCCTCGCGGTTGCCTGCCAGCCTGGCGATGATCGAGCCCGCCGCGGACAGCTCGTCCACCAGATGCCGGACCGGCACCTGGGTCGGGGAACAGAGTACGTTGCAGCTCAGCCGACATCGGACCGCGCAGACCCAATGGCACAACAGGTGGCAGAAGCGCTCAATCTTCAGGTCCGCGACCAGGGCCCGGAAACCCGCAGGGTCGCGTTCCAGGACCGCGTTGGCCAGCCGCTCGACGAGCTCCTCGTCTGCGGTGATCCTGACGAGCACATCGGCAAACTCCCGGGGGTCAGGAAGCTCCACCTCGACAGGCGGGCCGCACAGCTCCTGACACAGCAGCACGCATTCCTTGCTACATAGCCAGCCGCACACAAGCTCGCACCGCTCGGTGAACTTCGCTTCGGCCAATAGCCGTTGGTAAGAATCTTGGTCAGACGCTCGAAAGGCGTCGAACAGTGCCCGGAAGCGGTCTTCGTCGCGCGCCAGCGCGCCGACCGCTTCGGCTGCTTGCGTCAAATCTCGGACAACCCTCTCATCAGCCATTCCCCGTCTCCTTCACTGACTTGCATTGGATGAGGCACTGCCACTCGCCACTGATCTGGAGACCCCCTTCCTTCCATTGCCGCAATAGTTCAGGCCCGGCACTGACCGACACGGGCGACGCTGCAGAAGTCAGCCGCAGCCAGCGCAGCTGATGTGCGCGCCGGGCGGATGCTCGCTCAGATGCAGACCCCGCAGTTGGGTCTCCTCCGGCGCAAGAACGGGTTGTGCCGCAGTTTCGACGCTAGCGATCTGCGTGTGACATGCACAGACGAGGGGAAGAACCTTGAACAGGTCTTTACCATGTGTGGCAACGGTTTTCGGCCTTTGTCAGTGTGTGTCTGCATTCGATTCGTCTCTATAGTCCCGTCAAGTTGTTAACGGGCCGCTGCGCTCGACCTTGGAAACCGCCCTCGCCCAGCACCTTCCCAACCCGGACGACGGTGCCGGCACGCCCACGGCCAAGCCAATCGACGCGGCCCGTGACCACC
>DATCQG010000187.1:0-8120 GCA_036569625.1 Dermatophilaceae bacterium
AGGTTTGCGAGGAAGGCGCGGGCGGCCTCCAGGACGTCGGTCGGAGTCTTGGTGAACGAGTGAGTGCCACGCGCCGCCAACACCTCGGCCGGGGTTCCCAGTGCTGAGCGGACCTCCTCAGGGCTGCCGAAGGGATCCCTCTCCCCTTGTATGACGGCCAGCGGGATCCCTGCGCGGGTCACCAGAAGCGCTTCCGGGGCCCGCGACCTGTCCGGCTTCCCGGGGGGATGCAGCGGGAATGACAGGGCCAACACCGCATCAGCCCCGACAGCCGCAGCCGTGCGACACGCCACCCGTGCACCCGCACTGCGACCGCCCACCACCAGAGGCCGCGGCAGCGCACCACGCCCGGACGTCAGCGACGCCATGACTGCCAACCACGCCACGTCAAGCTGGGCCGAAGGCGTGGCAACCCTGCGCCCGGCGACCCGCCACGGCTGCTCGACCAGAACCACGAGCAATCCGTCAACCGCCAAGGACGTCAGGGCCTGCAGGTCGGCAGACCACGACAATCCCCCGGCGCCGTGCCCGAGAACCAGAGCTCCGCGTGGGGCAGGCGGGCGCCAGACGTGCGCACGCGCCATACCGACTGGGGTATGAATCTCCCTGACGCTCTTGCGAACTCGCACTTCGCTCACTCCCCGATGATCTCGCCCGTTGTCGGATCCACCACTCCCACGAGGTCCGATCGCGCTGCCGGAACGAGCAGCTGCTGGCCGTTGTTGTTCGACGAGTTGACCGCGGTCCCGACGGGATAGGCGTCGAAACGCCCTGGCTCGGAAAACTCCAGATGGGCCCTGACGGATGCAGGATGGGTCTGCGCCGGGTCCAGCCAGTCGGCCCAGTCCTCACGTTCGAGTACCAAAGGCTGCCGTTCATGAATACGGTCCAGCCCGGGGTCGGCGGCCGACGTGATGATCGCGTAGGTCGTCAGCCAGGCGTCCGGGTCGTCCTCGCCAAGGGACCGGTCGCGCCAGAACTCATACAGTCCGGCCATCGCCAAGGGCGCACCGTCGGAGCGGTGGACGAAGAAGGGCTGCTTGCGCGGTTTTCCTTTGGCGTCAAGGGCGGTGGGGCTCACCTGCCACTCGTACCAGCCATCGGCCGGGACCAGACATCGCCGAGCGGCGGCGGCAGGGGCGAACGACGACTTGTCCAGAAGCGACTCGGCGCGGGCGTTGATCATCCGCAGTCCGACCTTGACATCCCTGGACCAGCTCGGCACCAGTCCCCATGTCAGCAGACGCAGCTGGCGCGTTGGATCGGCAACGACGGCGCCCCGACTCGCTCGGGTCAGGACCACCGGCGCCTGTTTGGTCGGTGCCATGTTGAAGTCGGGCGCTCCGGCGGGCGGGCTCTGCGGAGCCGCGAGAATGCTCCGAGCGAACTGCGAAGTACGGTCCTCGTCAACCTCGAACTCCTCGACCAGATCCTCAGGGCGCGAGCTGGACGCGTATCGACCGCACATGCCCCCAGCGTAGATACGCGCGGACGCCGACGAGCAAGTACGGTAGGGAGTCGCAGGAACGACACCAAGGAGAGCTCAGATGACAGTGGTCCGCCGGGTTGCCCGACCGATGATGGCAGCCATCTTCGTGACGAGCGGTTTTGACACGCTGCGCCACCCGGCCAAGCCCGCCCAGGTGGCGGCGCCCGTCATCAAGGCGCTGGCCGGGCGTACGAACCTGCCTGATGACCCCGAGCTGATGGTGCGTGCCAACGGCGCCACGATGCTGCTGGCTGGCACCATGCTGGGCTTGGGCAAGCTCCCGCGGCTTGCCGCGCTGGCCCTGGCCGTCACGCTCGTTCCGACCACGTATGCCGCCCACGCATTCTGGACCGTCGAGGACCCGGCTGCGCGCGCGCAGCAGCGGAGTCATTTCCTCAAAAATGTGGGCCTCCTCGGAGGCGTCCTGCTCGCCTCCGTCGACACCGCCGGCGAACCGGGCCTGGCCTACCGCGCCAGGCGGGTCGGCTTTGAAGCACGCCGCCAGACCGCTTTGGCCAAACGCGAGGCGCGGCACGCCGCCAAGTCCGCCCGGCGTGGGGCCAAGAACCTCGTTGACTGACTGGCTATCGCCGCGCGCATCCGGCCCCATCGCCGCCACGGTGGCGTTGCCGGGGAGCAAGTCGCTGACCAACCGCTATCTCGTCCTCGCTGCCCTGGCCAACGGCACGTCGCGGCTGAGGCGACCTTTGCGCTCACGGGACACGTTGCTGATGGCTTCCGGCTTGCGGGCACTGGGTGCCTCGGTGACCGATCTACCCGGCAGCGACCCCCTGTACGACGACTGGCTCATCGCGCCGGCGTCATTGACCGGCGGAACGACCGTGGACTGCGGGCTGGCGGGCACGGTGATGCGGTTCCTGCCGCCGGTGGCCGCGCTCGCCGATGGACCGGTCGCCTTCGACGGCGACGCTCGCGCCCGGAGCCGCCCGATGGCTCCGGTGATCGAAGCACTTCGCACCTTGGGCGCAATGATCAGCGACGACGCTCGCGGGACGCTCCCCTTCACCGTTGAAGGATCAGGCCGTATGCCGGGCGGCTTCGTCACCCTCGATGCCTCTGCTTCGTCGCAGTTCATCTCAGCACTGCTTCTCTCGGGACCACGGTTCGAGCAGGGTGTGACCGTCCGCCACAACGGCAACCCGATCCCCAGCGAGCCGCACATCGAGATGACCGTCGAGGTGCTGCGCGACTGCGGCGCCATCGTGGACGACTCCGAAGCCAACACATGGCATGTCGAGCCCTCAGCGATCTATCCGCTTGACGTTGAGGTCGAGCCGGACCTGTCCAACGCCGCCGCCTTTCTGGCCGGAGCCGTTGTCACGGGCGGCACCGTCCGTGTCCCCGGATGGCCGATGCATACAACTCAGGCCGGCGACGCGATCCGCAACATCTTCGACGCTATGGGCGCCGACGTGCTTCTCGAACGCTCGGGCCTGACCGTGACAGGAGACCGGCAGATCAGCGGGCTCGACGTCGATCTGCACGACGCCGGCGAGCTGACACCAGTAGTTGTCGCGGTCGCAGCTCTCGCAGACTCGCCATCCCGAATACGGGGCATTGCTCACCTTCGCGGACACGAGACCGACCGCCTGCTTGCGCTCACGACTGAGGTCAACGCTCTCGGCGGATCCATCGAGGAGACCGAAGACGGCTTACGGATCACGCCAAAACCGTTGCAGGGCGGTCTTTTCCACACTTATGGCGATCACCGCATGGCGATGGCGGCGGCGGTGCTGGGCTTGCGAGTGCCTGGCGTGGTCATCGAGGACGTTGAGACCACGGACAAGACGATGCCGGAGTTCCCCGCCCGTTGGATGGGAATGGTCCAGGACGGGGGTCGCGCTGCGTTGGGCGGCAACGGGATGGCCGGCCCATGAGTCCGCGGGCCCGCACGTACGACGAGAGCGACGTCCGGATCAGGCCGAACCCCCGAGGTTCTCGGCCCCGCACCAAGGATCGCCCGGCCCACGAGGATGCCATCCTCGGGTTCGTGACCGGCGTTGACCGTGGCCGCTACACCCTGATCGTCCACGGGGGCGGTGACCACGTCGTCATCGCCATGAAGGCCCGCGAGCTCGGACGCAAGAGTGTCGTCGTTGGTGATGAGGTGGCGATTGTCGGGGACACGACGGGTGGCCCCGACTCGCTGGCCCGGATCGTCCGCGTCCAGCCGCGACGCTCGGTTCTGCGCCGAACCGCGGACGACACCGACCCCGTCGAGCGCATCATCGTGGCCAATGCCGATCAGCTTGTCATCGTGACGGCGCTGGCCGACCCCGAGCCTCGACCTCGGATGATCGACCGTTGCCTGGTGGCGGCGTACGACGCCGGCATGGAGCCGCTCCTGGTTCTGACCAAGGCCGACCTCATCGACCCGGCACCGTTCCTGGCCCACTACTCGATGCTCGAGGTCCGCCACCTCGTGACCTCGCGTGACCCCGTCACCCGCGACTGGCTCGGGCTCAAACCGTTGCAGGACCTGCTCACTGATCGCATCAGCGTCTTCATCGGCCACTCAGGCGTGGGCAAGTCGACGCTCGTCAACGCGCTGGTCCCCGGGGCTGGACGCGCAACAGGCGTGGTCAACGACGTGACCGGCCGTGGGCGGCATACCTCGTCCTCGGCGGTCTCGCTGAGACTGCCCGGCGGCGACGGTTGGGTCGTGGACACCCCGGGCGTGCGATCGTTCGGACTCGCACATGTCGACCTCGCCAGAATCATCCAACACTTCCCTGACCTCGAACCCGGCACCGAACAGTGCCCCCGAGGGTGCACACACGATGAAGAGGAATGTGCCCTGGATGCCTGGGTCGAGCTGGGTCATGCGGGCGCCGCGGGGCGGTCCCGGCTGGACTCACTGCGAAGACTGCTGCGCGCTCGCACTCCGCAGGCGGATGACTGAGCCGCCTGCAACTACGTGTTCAGGCCGTGCCTCCAACCGGGGGCCAACTCGCCCAACGACCGTGGCGTTCGCCCCGTTGGGAACGAACAGCCACTAGCGTGGCAAGGTGCCTGCCTACGACGATGACCTGCGCCTTGCGCACGTGCTTGCCGATGCTGCGGAGCGGATCACCGTGGCGCGATTCCGAGCCGAGGACCTGCTCGTCGAAACCAAACCCGATCTCACACTGGTCAGTGACGCCGACCGCGAGACCGAGGAAGTGATACGCCACCAGCTCAAACGCACCCGCCCGCGCGATGCGGTCGAGGGCGAGGAGTTCGAGACCACCGGCCGCGGCCCTCGCCGCTGGGTCATTGACCCGATCGACGGGACCCACAGCTTCGTGAGAGGCGTCCCGGTCTGGGCCACGCTGATCGCGCTTGTCGACGACGGCCAGCCCGTGCTCGGCCTTGTGGCAGCCCCGGCACTTGGCCGCCGCTGGTGGGCTGCCAACGGCTCCGGAGCCTGGAGCGGTCGCAGTCTCTCGAGCGCGAAACGCATTGGCGTCTCTAAGGTTTCGCGGATCCCGGATGCCTCGCTGTCTTACTCGAGCTTGGGTGGATGGAAGCAGCATGACCGCTACCACGAGTTCCTGGCGCTGGCCGACGACTGCTGGCGGTCCCGCGCCTACGGGGACTTTTGGTCCTACATGCTCGTCGCCGAAGGTGCCGTTGACATCGCCACCGAGCCGGACCTGCAGCTTTATGACATGGCCGCGCTCGTGCCCATCGTCACCGAAGCCGGCGGGCGATTCACCTCGCTGGACGGAACACCCGGACCCTGGGGTGGCAACGCTGTCGCCACCAACGGGCTGCTGCACGACGAGGTGCTCGCTCGCCTCGGTTGACCCACTCCCCCGTCACCCCAGCTTCCAGAACACAACACCTTGTTTTGCCTCAAGTTCCCGCGCATGCTGCCGAGGTTTGGGGTAGTTCAGCCGCACGGTCCCTAGGTTTGCGGGTCGTTCACCTGCAGGGTCCCTAGGTTTGCGGGTCAGGCGGGGAGGATCACGACCTCGCCGCGGCCGAGCGCACGCACACCCTCGGCATACAGGCTGGCATCACCCACGATGATCACGGTCCACTCACCGGTGACGAAGCGTCCGTAGGCCTTCGTCAGGACCTCGGCATCGACATCCTCGAGCGCGCGCAGGCTCGCGGTCGTGAACTCCGTGGTCAGACCTTCCAGAGAGAGCCCCGCGGCCTCGTCAGCGACCGTGTCGGCGGTGGCATATCGACCTGGGGCCGTCTTGCCGATGAAGTCGACGCCGGTCCGGGTCTCGTTCTCGTTGAAGCCCTCTCGAGCCTGGTCCAGGATCTCCAGCAAGAGCCCCAGCGCCTCCACGGTGGAGTCAGCACGCACCGAGCCGCTGGTCAGGAACACGCCCCCCCGCCGGCGAGGACGGAAGCCGGAGCGGATCCCGTAGGTGAATCCCTTGTCCTCGCGCAGGACCGCGTCGATCCGGGCGTTAGGCGAACCTCCGACGACGAAACCCAGCACCTGGTATGCCGCCCAGCCACCTTCCACGCGCCGATCCGGTCCGGGGCAGCCGACGTAGAACTCGGTCTGGACCGACTCTGGACGGTCGAGGAAGACGATCCGTGCGGCGTCGACGGCCCTGGCAGCTTCGGACGCCTCGACCGGCTCTCGTGCCGTTCCCCTCCAGGACCCCAGCGCGCGCTGCACCTCGGACACCACGTCCAGGTCGCTCAGATCTCCCGATACGACCACCGTGGCACCGGAGGGCACCACGTTGGCGATGTGGAACGCGGCCAGATCCTGCGGCGTGATCGCCGAGATGGTCGACCTGGTCCCCGCACTCGGACGTGACGCTCGCTCGGCGGGGTCGAAATACGTCGAGATGAACTCCAGTGCCGCCCGTTGACCAGGCAGGGCACGCTCATGCTCAATCTCCGCCAGTCTGATCTTCACGTGGCGCGAGACCTCTTTGGCAGGGAACGTTGGCTCTTGCACGGCTTGGCTGAGCAGATCGAGCGCCTCACCCAGGTTTCTCTTGGGCACATCGACATCGACGATGAGGCCCGACTCGCTGACTCCTGCTCCGAGCGCAATTCCCTTGCGCTCCAACAGTTCTGCGAATTCCTCAGCCGTATGCCGTGCCGTCCCCTCATCGAGGGTCCGCGCCATGATCGTGGCGATACCTTCGCGCTCCCGTGGCTCGCGATCAAGCGGCATCGGCACGGCGAGGCGCACCGAGATGACGTATTGGCCGGGGATGTCGTAGCTGACCACTCCCAGCCCGTTGGGGAGCCCGGCACGCTGAGCCTCCGGGAACGACCACGGCCCGGGTGCGCTCACCAGGGGGCGCTCGATCACGCTCTCATGCTCGCTCACTGGGCATCTCGCTTCGCCTTGAGGTAGGCCACGACAGCGCGCGACTCCGGACTGAGCCACCTGGCGGCAGCCTGCTGCACCTGGGCGGCAGTCACCTCGCCGAGACGGTCCAGGAAGCTGTTGATGTAGGCGGAGTCTCCCTGCAGGGTCGCGTGATGACAGATGTGGTCGGCACGCTCTTCCTGGCTGGCCAGGGACGACAGCCAGCCTCGCTCGCTCTGTGCCATGGCCGACTCCATCTCGACCTCGCTCGGTCCCTCGGCCGCGAACCGGACCAGCTCCTCACAGGCAGCCGCCTCGACGACGTCAGCGCTGCAGCCGTCTGCGACGTCGATGCCGATGAACCCCAGCGAAACTCCGTCAACCAAACCCATCGCATGGGCCGAGACGCCATTAGCGATCTGCTCGTTTCGGACAAGTCGCTGATAGAGCCGGGCCGTTGCCAGACCACCGATGATGTCCATGGCAAGTGAGCACGCGAAGAACTCCGCCGTGTCGTCGACCGGCAGACGGAAGGCCACATGCAGACGGTCGGACGGGACATCCTCGATGTGCTCGTCGCGAATGGGCTCGGAGAGCGGGCCCAAGGGTTCGACCGACGCCCGAGATGCAGCCGCGGTGGGCGGCAACATGCCGAAATACCGCTCTGCTGCATCGAATCCCTCGTCCGGGGTGAGGTCACCAACGAGCGTGAGAACGGTGTTGTTCGGTCCGTAGTAGCGGCGGAAGAACTCGTGCACGTCCTGCACGCTCGCGGCGTCCAGATCCTCCATGGACCCAATGGTGGCGTGGTGGTAAGGGTGGCCCTTGGGGAAGATCGCTGCGTAGATGTCGATCAGGGCGTTGCCGTAGGGCACGTTGTCGTAGCTCTGCCGCTTCTCCTCCTTGACGACGTCGCGCTGGTTGTCGAGGTTTTCCTGGTTGACCGCGTCGAGCAGATGGCCGTGCCGGTCGGCCTCCATCCACAGGGCCAGGTCCATCGCACCCCGCGGCACCGTCTCGAAGTAGTTCGTCCGATCGAACCAGGTCGTCGCGTTGAGTCGCCCGCCGGCGCCCATGAGTGCCGAGAAGTGCTCTCCCGACGCCACATTGCGCGAACCCTGGAACATCAGATGCTCGAACAGGTGCGCAAAGCCCGTGCGGCCCTCGACCTCGTGCCGTGAGCCCACGTTGACCCACAGGTTCACGGTGACGATGGGGACGCTGTGGTCCTCGCTGACGATGACCCGCAGACCGTTGGCCAGCGCGCGTTCGGCAATCCGGTAATCGAGCGGCATTCGCCCAGACTAGGCGACAACAGGAGCCCACATCGGC
>DATCQG010000188.1:0-2887 GCA_036569625.1 Dermatophilaceae bacterium
CGCATTGACTTGTGTCGTGGCCGCCAGGTTGTTTATAGACCGTCTGCGACAGCTGCGCTGACGCGGAGCCATGCCTTGCGGGTCTGGGCACTGAGCGCGTCGTAGATGATGGGGCCGCCAGGCACCAGAACCGGGTCGTGGGGGACGTCCATGACGGTGCGCGTCAACGCGCCGAAGTGGTCGTGCAGCCGCCGGCTTAGGTCGGGATCGGCGGTACGAGCTGGTGCAGTCAGGACTGTAACCGCACGCTCGACGACGTCCTGATGGCCGGTGGCGCGTAGCGCGTCGATGAGCCAGGCTGCGGACTGGGCGGTGTCCTCACGGACTGTGGAGACGATGACCAGCTGGTCTGCGGCCGCCACGGCCGCCTGCCAGTTGCTGGCGCGCATGTTGTTGCCGGTATCGATGACGATCAGCCGGTAGAACCGGGCCAGGGTGCTGTGCAGACGGTTGAACGCATCGGCGTCGATGGACGCGGAAGACGCCGCGTCCTCATCCGAGGCGAGCACGTCGAACTGGGTCGAGCCCTGGGAACGGACGTAGTTGTCGAGGTCTCCCACTCGGGCGCCGCGGACGTCGGTAAACCGCTCGAGGTCCCGCAGCAGGTCGACGGCGGTGTTGGTGTGCCGTGCGGGGTTCGCCCGCCAGCCAAGCGTTCCCCGCGTTTCGTTGTTGTCCCAAGCCAGCGTGTATCCGCCGCGGTGGATCCCCAAGGTCGCAGCCAGGAGCATCGTGACGGTTGTCTTGGTGCCACCGCCCTTGGGGTTGACCACAACGATGGTCTTGGGGCCGTTCAGGCTGCGTTGGATCGAAGCCACCTCGCCGCGGTACTCCCGTTCGGCCAGGCCAGGCCCTGGATGAACCAGACCCCCTGTCAACCACTGGATTCTGGCCTGCCAGCCCTGTTGGGCCGGCCCAACAGGTGCTGGGGGCCGAGCAGCGATCAAGTCGTGCAGCGTCGGCACCTTCTGCCCCTGAGTCGTCTCAGTCTCAGCCTCGTCGCGATGGCGACGTGAGCTGCGGTGGCTCGGCCGGTAGGGGAGCTGTGAGCGGCCTTCGACCAGAGAGCCGCTCTCTGCGGAGACATCAGTTGATGGCGACATGCTGGTAAATCTTACGACAGTTATGACCTGGCCTCCGCCGAGGACTTCAGCCGCCGTGCGGGCTCGCAGGATGAGTCGATAGGCTCATTCCGGTCCGGCTGTTCCTAGTGATGGCGCTCACCTGAAACTCCCCAGACCTGCTCACTGAAAGTCCCCCCCGTGTGGCTCCGCCGAGACGGGCGGGACTCCCTTGAGGCTGGTGGTCTCTGACCACGCACCAGCTCAAAGGAGCCCCTCCGCTCAAGCTCACACGGGAGGACGACATCGACGTGCACGCATTACGTCGCCAGGGTTGGACGATCTCCGCGATCGCCCGGCACCAGGGTAAAGACCGCAAGACCATCCGGGCCTACTTGTCCGGGCGGGAGTCTGGGATTCGGGCCACCAGCTGGGCGGATCCATTCGACCGGTTCGCGGCGTACTGCGCTCAACGCCTCAAGGACGATCCACACCTGTGGGCGTCCACGTTGTTCGACGAGCTGCTCGAGCTCGGCCATGACCGCTCCTACCCGACGATGACCCGTCAGCTTCGAGCCCGCGGGTTACGGCCGGCATGTGAGCCTTGCCGACCGACCAAGGATCGGGCGGTCGCGCTGATCGAGCACCCACCGGGGGAAGATGCTTATCCGACTGTCTCGCCCGCTGCCCGGAGGGGTATCGCCAAACGAGATGGGACCTTCGAGTGCTACGGGCGTTGCCACGGGTCGATCAGGTTGACGTCCGTGTGCCGAAAGTCCTTCAGGTTGCGCGTGGCCAGAGCTGCGCCATGGGCGCGGCAGATGGAGGCGATCTGCGCATCGAACCCGTCGATCGGCAGTCCGATTTGGTCACGGCCCCCGACGACATCTGCATAGTGCGTGGCCGCAGCGGAGTCGAAGGGGAGCACCTGATCCTCGAAGGTGGCGAACACCTCTGTCGCGGTGGTGCGCAGGAGTTCCTTGCGGCGCCCATCGGGCAGCCGGGCGATGCCGTAGAGGATCTCGGCGAGCGTGATCGACGTGGTGAACAACTCATTGCCGGTTCGGGCCCGCACCCACTCAATCACGGGCTCAGACGGCGACGACTTCATCAGTTCTGACACGACGTTGGTGTCGACGATGATCATTCAGACAGATCTGGTGCACGAACAGGTGCGGACCGTTCGGGAAGATCCAGCTCAACTCCGCCGATGCTGGCGAAGCGTTCCAACATGGTGGCGAAGAGTCCATCCGCGTCACCGGGCCCACTGACCGCCTCGGCGAGAATGGCGCGGATCTCCGATTCCATCGATCGGCCATGGACAGCGGCGCGCATGCGCAGTCGCTCCTTCACCTGATCGTCCAGATTCCGGACAGTCACAGCAGCCATAGTTCCCACCTCCAAGGTGCTATCAATGCTAGCACTCGGTGAGATCAAGGAGCCCTCGTGGGAAACCAAACCGGCCCCCCACACTCGGATCTGAACGTACTCATTAGGCGGAGCGCCGCGAAGGTCTGGCGCTCGGCCGCGCGGTGCTCGTCACCGATGCTGCTGCCAACGGCTACGCCAACTACGTCCTCGACAGCAGCCAAGGTGCCACCGTCGGCCGGATCGGCCAATGACCTGCGTAGACGTAAGTGGGGCAAGTCCGCTCGAACAGACGACCGGCGGATTCACGTCCCGTCACTCATGATGTGCCACAAATGTGCCACACGCCCCCTTCTCAGGGATGGTTCAGGGAGGCACGACGTGGATCGCAAGCCTCTGAGCTGCAGAAACACCAGTGGGGCAGCAGGGGCTTGAACCCTGGACCGACGGATTATGAG
>DATCQG010000189.1:0-6224 GCA_036569625.1 Dermatophilaceae bacterium
GCAGCTGCGGCTGCTGGTGCTCAAGACCGCCTGGCTGATGGACACCGTTGGCAACAAGGGTGCGCACACCGAGATCCAGGCCATCAAGATCGCCACCCCCAAGACGGTCGAGTGGATCCTGGACAAGGCGATCCAGGTGCACGGCGCAGGCGGTCTCAGCGAGGACTTCCCGCTGGCCTCCCTGTTCGCCGGGGTCCGCACGCTACGTTTTGCCGATGGTCCGGACGAGGTCCACAAGAACGCGCTTGCCCGCAATGAGCTCAAGCGCCGGGCAGGCGCGAGAGCCTCTTGAGCAACGACGACATGGTGCGCGACAACATGGTGCGTGCCGACCTGAGGTCGCGCGTCAAGGCGCTCCTCGCGGTCACCGACCCGGCGACCACGGACCGGTTCGACTTCCTGCGGGCACGCTTCGACGCGGGTCTGGCCTGGGCGAACTTCCCCGAAGGCCTCGGCGGTCTCGGTCTGCCGCGCGCCTTCCAGCCGTATGTCGACCAGCTGCTCGAGGCCGGCGGCGCACCGGACAACAACCCGCTCCGCAATGGGATCGGACTGGGCATGGCAGCACCCACCATCCTTGCCTTCGGCACCGACGAGCAGAAGCAGCGCTTCCTCAAGCCGCTGTGGACCGGCGAGGAGGTCTGGTGCCAGCTGTTCAGCGAGCCCGGTGCCGGCTCCGACCTCGCCGCGGTCAGCACCCGCGCGGTGCGCGACGGTGACAGCTGGGTCGTCAACGGGCAGAAGGTGTGGACATCGGCCGCCCACAAGGCACGTTTCGCGATCCTGCTGGTCCGGACCGATCCGAACGTCTCGAAGCACGCCGGCCTGAGCTATTTCGTATGCGACATGACCGACCCCGGAGTCGACGTGCGACCGCTGCGCCAGCTCACCGGGGAGGCCGAGTTCAACGAGGTCTTCCTCACCGACGTACGCATCCCCGACTCCTACCGCCTCGGCGAGGAGGGCCAGGGCTGGAAGGTCGCCACTGCCACCTTGATGAATGAACGGGTCGCCATCGGGGGCGCTGCTGCTCCGCGCGAGGGCGGCATGATCGGCGTTGTCGCCAAGACCTGGCGGGACCGTCCCGAGCTGCGCACCGCCGAGCTGCACGACCGGTTGATGACGCTGTGGGTGGAGGCGGAGGTCGCCCGGCTCACCGGACAACGGCTGCGGCAGAAGCTCGCGCTCGGCCAGCCCGGGCCGGAGGGCTCAGCGATGAAGCTGACCTTCGCCCGGCTCGCGCAGCAGCTCAGTGGCCTCGAGGTCGAGCTGCTCGGGGAGGACGGTCTGCGCTACAGCGACTGGACCATGGTCCGACCCGACATCGTCGAGTTCACCGGCCGCGACGCCGGCTACCGCTACTTGCGGGCAAAGGGCAACTCGATCGAGGGCGGAACCTCGGAGATCCTGCGCAACATCGTCGCGGAACGGGTGCTGGGGCTGCCGGCCGAGCCCAGGACCGACAAGGACATCGCCTGGAAGGACCTGCCCAAATGACAAGCGAGTCAACCGACAGTGACCTAGATGACCTAGCTGACCTAGCTGACCTCAACCTGCTGTACACCGACGTGGAGGACTCCGTGCGCGAGAGCGTTCACGATCTGCTCACCGCGCGATGCACTCCCGAGCGGGTCGTCGCCGCCTACGACGGCGACCGCGAACTCCAGCTCGGGCTGTGGCGATCGCTGTCGGTGGATCTCGGCCTGGCCGGGCTCCTGGTGCCGCAGGATCGGGACGGAGCCGGCGCCACGGCGCGTGAGGCCGCCGTCGTACTGGAGGAGCTGGGTCGCTTCGTCGCGCCTGTCCCGTTCCTCACGAGCGCTGTCGTCGCAACGACCGCTCTATTGCAGGGCGATGACGACGAGACGCTGGGCCAGCTGGCTGCCGGCGGGTGCACCGCCGCACTTGTGGTTCCCTTCTCGGCCAGCGCGACCAGCTTCCGGCCAACTGTCCGTGCGGACAACGGCAAGCTGCAGGGCCGGGTCACCAGCGTGGTTGGGGCGCTGGATGCTGATGTGCTCCTGGTGCCGGTTTCCACCGACGCCGGCGTCGAGCTGCACAAGGTCGCGGCTTCTGGGGCAGGGGTCGGCGTCGAGCCGGTCGTCTCCCTGGACATGACCCGGCAGCTCGCCGACATCGATTTCACCGGCGCGCGCTCGACGCAGGTAACCGTCGCGGAATCCGGCGACGCCGCGGTGCGCGACGCGCTCGAGCTGGGGGCCGCGCTGCTGGCCTCGGAGCAGCTGGGCGTCGCGCAGTGGTGCCTGGACCACACCGTTTCGTATCTCCTTGACCGTAAGCAGTTCGGCCGCCCGGTGGGCGGGTTCCAGGCGATCAAGCACCGGCTGGCCGACCTGTACGTCATGGTCGAGTCGGCGCATGCTGCGGCGCGCTATGCCGCGGCGACGGCTGCCGACCACGACCCGGACCGGCGGCTGGCCGCCTCCGTGGCGCAGGCCTACTGCTCGGAGGTGGCGGTGAAGGCCGCCGAGGAGTGTGTCCAGCTGCACGGAGGGATCGGGATGACCTGGGAGCATCCGGCGCATCTGTACCTCAAGCGCGCCAAGGCCGACCAGATCGCCTTCGGCACCGCAGGAGCACACCGGCTACGCCTCGGCGAGCTCGTGGGCCTGCCCGTCGTACCCGCCTGATCGTTCTGGAGCCCGCCTCGGGTTCCGGCGAGCACGATGCTCGGCGCGGAGGGTGAGGGTTTCACAATCGCGATGTACTCCATGGACAAGGGGCGTGTCTCGGTGGCTACCGGCTCGGGATCATCCAGGGCTGTCTCGATTCGGTCGTTGACTACGCGAAGGAGCGACAGCAGTTCGGGCGGCCGCTCGCGTCGTTCCAGATGATCCAGGACATGATCGCCGACATATCATCCGACGTAGATGCTGCTCGTCTCCTGGTGTGGCGCGCTGCCGACCTGATCCGGCGCGGGGAGCCGTGCGAGGCCGCCGTTCATGGCCACTGTGACACCTCAGGCCCCGCTGGCCTGTTCGCAACCGACGCGTTGATCGGTGAGGAGGACCTGGCGATCCGGGACACGGTCCGTCGGTACGTGGAGGACTGGGTCAAGCCGCAGTTGGCGGACTGGTACGAGTCGGCTTCGATCCCGGCCCATGCTGCTCGCGCTGCAGCTGGGCCGGCTCAAGGACAACGGTGAGTTGCGTCCGGAGCGGGTCCGTTTCGGCAAGCTGAACACCGTGTGCGAGACGATTGCGATCGCCCGTGAGTGCCGGACCCTGCTCGGCGCGGCTAGGATCACGCTGGAGTACCCGATCATGCGGCACGCCAACAACCTAGAGTCGGTGCTCACCTACGAGGGCACCTCCGAGGCGCACCAGCTGGTCATCGGCCAGGCCGTCACCGGAGAGGCCGCCTTCCGCTGACCCGGGTGCTCGACCAACCGACGCGCCCACCTTCCGCAGCACAGAGGAGCGCCCTTGAGCTTCAACCTCGCGACGATGCTGCACGAGTCGGTGCTGGCCGACCCGGACAAGCCGTGCGTGATCATCGGTGACAGGACCCTGACCTACGCCCAGGTCGAGCACATGTCCGGGCTGGTCGCCGGAAACCTGCTGGGCCTCGGGCTGGACCCCGGGTCGAAGGTCGCGGTGCAGCTGCCGAACATCCCGCAGTTCCTCTTCGCCTACTTCGGCGCCATGCGTGCCGGCCTGGTCATGGTGCCGCTGAACCCCTTGCTCACAGCGCACGAGGTGGCATATCAACTGGAGAACTCCGACGCGCAGGTGCTGATCACCTTCGAGTCGTTCGCCGCTGAGGCCCATCGCGGCGCCCAGACGGTCGCCGGCGTGTCGACGTACGTCGTCGACGGAGGCGCCGGACAGCCACCGGAGGGCACGAAGCGCTTCGAGGACCTCTGTGCGCCGGTCGACGTCCCGGACATCGTTCCCACCAGCGCCGACGACACCGCGGTGCTGCTCTACACCAGCGGCACGACCGGGAAGCCCAAGGGCGCCGAGCTCACACACTTCCAGCTGTTCATGAACTGCACCGTCGGCGGCGAGCTGTTCGGCTTCGAGGAGGGCGACGTCGGCATCGCCGTGCTGCCGCTGTTCCACGTGTTCGGGCTCTCCAGCGTCCTGAACGCGACCGTGCGCTCCGGGACGACCATGGTGCTGGTGCCCCGGTTCGAGGTTGACGCCGTCCTGGATGCGATCGAGCGAGCCCGCGCCACGATCTTCTGCGGGGTGCCGACCATGTACGTCGCTCTGCTGCACGCCGACACCAGAGGTCGCGACTTGTCCTCACTGCGGGTGGGGATCTCCGGCGGCGCAGCGATCCCCGGTGAGATCATCCGGGCCTTCGAGGAGAAGTTCCCGGGCGTGGTGATCCTCGAGGGGTACGGCCTCTCGGAGACCGCGAGCACGACCACGTTCAACTTGAGTGCCGACCAGCGCAAGGTGCTCTCCATCGGCAAGCCGGTGTGGGGGGTGGAGGTACGCATCGTCGACGCCGCCGACAGACCGCTGCCGCCAGGCGCGGACAACGTCGGCGAGATCGTCGTCCGCGGCCACAACGTGATGAAGGCCTACTACAAGAACCCTGAGGCGACCGCCGAGGCCATGCGTGGCGGCTGGTTCCACACCGGCGACCTCGCCTACGCCGACGACGATGGCTACCTCTTCGTCGTGGACCGCAAGAAGGACCTGATCATCCGCGGTGGCTACAACGTCTACCCGCGCGAGGTGGAAGAGGTGCTCTACGAGCACCCGGCCGTCGCGGAGGTCGCCGTCATCGGGAAGCCCGACGAGAGGCTCGGCGAGGAGGTCGTCGCCGTGATCAGCCTCAAGCTCGGCGCGCATGCGACACAGGAGGAGCTCACCGCCTTCTGCAAGGAACGGCTCGCGGCCTACAAGTACCCGCGCGAGTTCCGGTTGGTCGAGGAGCTCCCGAAGGGACCCACCGGAAAGATCCTCAAGAAGGAGCTGCGCGGATGAGCACCACCGTCCAGACCGTCCGAGGGCCCATCGAGACCAGCGCCCTGGGGCGCACCTACCTGCACGAGCACATCTTCGTGCTCAGTACCGACGTCCAGCAGAACTACCCCGACGAGTGGGGCGACGAGGAGACGAGGGTCGCCGATGCGGTCCAGAAGCTCAGCGCACTTGGGGCGCAAGGAGTGCGCACCATCGTCGACCCGACCGTGGTCGGACTCGGCCGCTACATCCCACGCATCCAGCGCATCGCGGAGCAGCTTCCGGATCTGAACATCGTCGTGGCCACCGGCTGCTACACCTACGACGACGTGCCGTTCTTCTTCCACCACCGGGGTCCTGCGCTCAACGCGATCACCGGCGCCGAAGTCCCCGACCCGATGGTCGACATGTTCGTCGGGGATATCGAGGACGGCATCGCCGGTACCGGTGTGAAGGCCGCCCTGCTCAAGTGCGCCATCGACGCCCAGGGGCTGACCCCGGGGGTGGATCGGGTGATGCGCGCAGTGGCCAGGGCGCACCAGCGCACCGGCACCCCGATCACCGTGCACACGCACCCCGGCTCGCACACCGCGCTGGAGGTGAAGCGGGTGCTGTGCGACGAAGAGGGCGTGGACCCACAGCGTGTGGTGCTCGGGCACAGCGGGGACACTACCGACGTCGACCACCTGACGGAGCTCGCCGAAGCCGGCTTCGTCCTCGGCATGGACCGGTTCGGCATCAACCTGGACACGACCTTCGAGGCGAGGGCCGACACCGTGGTGGAGATGTGCCGCCGGGGGTACGCCGACCAGATGGTGCTTTCGCAGGACGCCTCCTGCTACATCGACTGGGTCGACCCCGGCGTGATGTCGATGATGACGCAGTGGCACTACCTGCACATCGAGGACGACGTGCTGCCCTACCTCCGTGAGAAGGGTGTCACCGAGGAGCAGGTCACGACCATGCTCGTCGACGTACCCCGCCGCTACTTCGAGACCGCCCACGCCCAGTAACCGACCCTGGGCAGCCGGAGGAGGCACCATGCCCGTCGACCCGCATATCGCGGCACCACGCGGCTGACTCCGAGCTGCACGGAGACCCGCGGCTCTGACCGATGGGAGCCGTGCCCTGTTCGCCACGCTGCTGCACGGGTGAGCGGCAGGACCGCAGTCCTACCGGCCGGTGGCCAACAGCCCGAGGGAGAGAAGGAGCTTGTCGCGCGGGTCCTGCAGGCTGCGGCCGGTCAATGACTCGATCTGCTTCATTCGGTAGATGACGGTG
>DATCQG010000190.1:0-4037 GCA_036569625.1 Dermatophilaceae bacterium
CCTCCACGATCAGGAGCTTCCTTGTGAAGAAGTATGTGGTTCTTGCAGCAACCATGACCATGGTCGGGAGCCGGCTTGCTTGGAGGGCCCCCCGCCCAAGCCACCGCGCCGACCTACGACGTCTCCACATTGGCGGGGAAGGTCGCTTCGCTGAACGGGACGGCCGGCCTCCAGATCCGGTGCTCGAGCTACATCGAGGAGGAGGCGGCCGATCCCGGCCTGGCAGCGAGTACCACCGCCCCGATCGCGCCGACCTTTGTTCTCAGTAGCCCGCTGGACGGCACGTCGGTCGCCTCACCCGCAGTCACCGTCAACCAGGACACTGCGGCCGCACCCCAGAACGAGACCGCCATCGCCGTCGACCCCAACAACCCGCTGCGGGTGGTTGGGAGCGCCAACGACTACGTCACGCGCACGTGGACGTGCACCATCTCCGGTACTCCGTGTAGTGCTCTGGGGGACGGGTACTCCGGCACATACTTCTCCAACAACGCTGGCGCCATGTGGTGTTGCAGCTCCTCCGACCCAGACCATCTGGGCACGCTCATCCCTTGGGTAAGCCGTTTGGCCGGCGGCCCGTACGACGCCGGTGGCGACCCTGCCCTGGCCTTCGATAGCAAAGGCACCGTGTACTACGCGGGCCTGGGCTTCAACCGGGCCAGCGCACCGAACACAGTCACCGTGAACCGCGGGACCTTCGACGGCGCCGGTCAACTCAGCTGGAGCGCGCCGACATTCATCAACGCGACGACGGCCTCCTCGACGATGAACGACAAGGAATGGATCGCCGCCGACGCCAACCCGGACAGCAAGTTCCGGGACCGGGTCTACGTGACCTGGACCCGCTTCCTCTTCAGCCCGAGCACCGGCGCCTACGTGCAGTCGCCGATATTCTTCGCATCCTCGAGTGACGGCGGTCGGACCTTCACGAGCCCGGCGTCCATCTCGGGGAACGTGTTGTACGACCAGGGTTCGCGCCCCGTGGTGGCCCCGGACGGGTCGTTGTACGTCTTCTTCGAGGGGTCGACGAGGTTGGCTGCGGCCAGCTCCACCTACGTCGTCAAGTCCACCGACGGCGGCGCGCGCTGGGGCACGCCGCAGGCCATCTCGACGCTGGTCGACAGTGATGTGCTGCGCGACACGGCGTTCCGCGTCAACAGCTACCCTGCTGCGGCGGTGGCGCCGAACGGTGACCTGTATGCGACTTGGACGACGATGGTCGCCGGCGCGTCAACCGCCGTCTACAGCAAGTCCGCTGACGGCGGAACGACCTGGTCGGCGCCTGCTCGCGTCTTCGCGGACACCTCACGGAAGCCGGTCGGATACCCCGTGACGCAACCTGGCGGGGGCGCCCTCAAAGCGCCCAAGCCTGCTGGTTCTGTCGAGGACATCTTCCCGGCCGTCGACGTGGGCGCCGATGGGCACGTCTATCTCGGCTCCTACCGCGGTGACGTGGTCTCGCCGTGGCAGACCTGCGCGTCTGCACCGCCGCCCCCCGTTGGTCGGATCACGTGCGACACCCTCGGGCCCTACATCCACAACACCCGGCTCGACTATGTCGTCACCGATCTCACAACGACCAAGACCGTGAGCACCCGACCGATCAACACCCGCTACGGGTTCGGAGGCGGGTTCTTCGGCGACTACACAGATCTGTCCGTTGGCTCCGACGGGACGTTCCACGCGCTCTGGACCGACAGCAACAACGTCCAGAAGGTGCAGTGGTTCTACGGGGCCGAGTTCGTCCCGACGTCAATCCACCAGGAAGATGTCGTCACCGCGGCGGGCAAGCTCTGAGCTCGCACTGATCGCCGCGGAGCCGGGTCGAGGCGTTGGTATCCACGCCTGGCCCGGCTCCGCCGCGTCGCCATGATCGCGCCCGGCAGGGCGGGCGTGCGTTGGTGATCCACCGCCTCGGACAAGGGTGCCTGCACACTTCGATGACGCTTCGGTCGAACTGGCGTGGGTCGCTTGACGTAGCGGGGGAACCGCTCGAAACCTCAGCCCAGGGGCTCGAATGTGGCCGTGAAGTGGCGCAACGCCGGCGGCTCGTCCACGATCCGGTAGCCCTTGAGGTCACTCGCGTGCCGTGCCACGTGCTGGCAGACCTCGATGACGTAGTCGATGTGGCTCTGCGTGTAGGTCCGGCGCGGGATGGCCAGTCGCACCAGGTCGAGGGCGGCGGGAACCTCCGAGCCGTCCGGCTGGCGGCCGAACATCACCGTGCCGATCTCAACACTGCGAACGCCGCCTGCCTCGTACAGGGCGACCGACAGCGCCTCGCCGGGGTACTCGAGCGGCGGGATGTGGGGGAGCAGAGCGCGTGCGTCCAGGTACACGGCGTGTCCGCCGATGGGGGTCAGCACCGGCACTCCGGCCTTCACCAGCGCCTCGCCGAGGTACCCGGTCGAGCGGATCCGGTATCGCAAATAGTCATGGCTGACGACCTCCTTCAGCCCCTGCGCGAGCGCCTCGAGGTCGCGGCCGGCCAGCCCGCCATACGTCGGGAACCCCTCGGTGAGGATCAGCACGTTGCGGCATTCGCGGGCCAGCTCGTCGTCGTTCATCGCCAGCCATCCACCGATGTTGCCCATCGGGTCCTTCTTGGCGCTCATGGTCATGCCGTCGGCCAGAGAGGCCATCTCACGCACGATGTCGGCCACGTCGTGGTCGCCGTGCCCCGGCTCGCGCTCGTGGATGAACCACGCGTTCTCGGCGAAGCGGCACGCGTCCAGGAACAGCTTCTTGCCGTACTTGTCGCACACCTCGCGGACCGCGTGCAGGTTGGCCAGCGATACCGGCTGACCGCCCCCGCTGTTGTTGGTGATGGTGATGAACACGACCGGGACGTCGTCGCCGCGCTCGCGCAGCAACGCCTCCAGCGCCTCGATGTCCATGTTGCCCTTGAACGGGTGGACGGCCTGCGGGTCGCGGCCCTCGGCGATGACCAGGTCGACAGCCGTTGCCCCCGAGGCCTCGACGTTGGCCCGGGTGGTGTCGAAGTGGGTGTTGTTAGGAACGACCTTTCCCGGACCGCCGAGGACGCTGAAGATGATCTTCTCCGCCGCACGTCCCTGGTGGGTGGGGAGCACGTGCTCGAACGGGAACAGCTCACGCACCGCGTCCCGGAAGATGAAGAAGGAGGGCGACCCGGCATACGACTCGTCCCCATGCTGTATCGCGGCCCACTGGTCGCGGCTCATCGCGCCGGTTCCCGAGTCGGTGAGCAGGTCGATCAGCACGTCCTGGGCGTTGACCTTGAACAGGTTGTAGCCGGCCGTGGCAATCGCAACCTTCCGCTGCTCCGGTGTGGTCATCCGAAGCGGCTCCACTGAGTGGATCCGGAAGGGCTCGATGATGGTGTTGAAAGTCGGTGCGTCCATGCCCCTGATCGTGCCCGCAGACCGCTCCGACGTGAAGGGGTGTCGGCGCTCGGATCGGGGCCTGTACGTTCTGTACGCAAGGTGTTTGCGGCTGAACGGGCATGAGAGCAAGGAGAGTTCGTGGATCGGGTCGACTGGCGCATCCTGGCCGAGCTCCAGGACGACGCCCGACTGTCCTACAACGAGCTGTCGCGGCGGGTGAACCTGTCCCCTCCTGCGGTCGCCGATCGGGTGCGTCGGCTGCAGGACTCCGGCGTGGTCACCGGCTACCACGGGCACGTCGACCCGGTCCTGGCCGGCCGGGGGGTGCGGGCCATCGTCCGGATGCACTGTTACGGACCGACCTGCGTGCTCCGGGACCCGGCGGTGCACAGCTGGCCTGAGGTACAGACGATGCACCGAGTCACCGGCGACGACTGCTCGGTGCTGCTGGTCGCCGTCGAGGACATTCCCGCATTCGAGACGCTGCTCGACCGGCTGTCGATCTACGGGCAGTCCACCAGCAGCATGGTGCTCGATGACCTGCTCCCATGGAGCCCGGTCCTGCCGCCAGGCGCGAGCAGCCCCGACTCAGCAGTCTGACGCCCGCGTGCGTACGACATCATGGGCAGCATGAACGGCCACTATTACCGCGACGCCCGGTTGATCCAGGAA
>DATCQG010000191.1:0-2351 GCA_036569625.1 Dermatophilaceae bacterium
GACGGCGACAACACAGCTGCCGTCGCGACATACTCCCGGCTCGGCTTCACGCGCTTCGCGGTGGATGTCATGTATTCACCCGCCGTTCCACCGCTAGTGCCACGATAGGGACATGAGCGCGCCAACAGCCAGGGCCTCGAACGGCCGCTTCATGCGCCTCGTTCCTGCCTCGGACGTGCCGGTCGATCCGGACGCGCTGCCCGAAGACCGCTTCCTGGACCGCGAGATCTCTTGGTTGCAGTTCAACGAGCGCGTCCTGGAGCTGGCCGCCGACGAGTCGGTGCCGTTGCTGGAGCGCACCCGTTATCTGGCGATCTTCGCCAGCAACCTCGACGAGTTCTTCATGGTCCGCGTGGCAGGCCTCAAGCGCCGTATCGCGACCGGCCTGGCCGTGCGCTCCGCGTCCGGACTGGAACCGCGCGAGGTCCTCGAACAGATCTCGCTGTTCGCCCATGAGCTGACGGCCACGCACGCCCAGGTGTTCGACGACAAGGTGCGCCCCGCCCTCATCGGGGAGGGCATCACCATCGTGCGCTGGGACGAGCTCGACAGCGGGGAGCAGGAGGGGCTGCACGTCATGTTCCGGGACCAGATCTTCCCGGTCCTCACGCCTCTGGCCGTCGACCCCGCCCACCCGTTCCCCTACATCTCGGGGCTCTCTCTCAACCTCGCCGTCCTGCTGGTCAACCCCAAGACCCGGGTCGAGCACTTCGCCCGCGTCAAGGTGCCGTTGCTGCTGCCGCGCTTCGTGCAGGTCCAGGTGCCCAACTCGGCGCTGGCCCATCTGTACAACGCGCGGTTCGTTCCCCTCGAGGACATCATTGCCGCGCACCTGGACCAGCTGTTCCCGGGGATGGAGATCAACGAGCACTTCACCTTCCGGGTCACCCGCAACGAGGACCTCGAGGTCGAGGAGGACGACGCCGAGAACCTGCTCACCGCCCTGGAGAAGGAGCTCACCCGGCGTCGCTTCGGCCCGCCGGTGCGCCTCGAGATCGCCGAGGACATGGACGACCACGTGCTCGACCTGCTCGAGCGCGAGCTGGGCGTGCACGCCGAGGAGGTCTATCGCCTGCCCGCCCCGCTGGACCTGCGCGGGCTCGAGGTGCTGGCCGACCTCGAACGCTCGGAGCTGAAGTATCCCGCGTTCGTGCCCAAGACCCACCCCGACCTGGCTGCCGTCGAGAGCTCGCACGCCAGCGACATCCTGGCCTCCATCCGGGCCAAGGACATCCTGCTCCAGCACCCCTACGACTCGTTCTCCACATCGGTGCAGGCCTTCATCGAGCAGGCCGCGGCCGACCCGCGCGTGCTCGCCATCAAGCAGACGCTCTATCGCACCAGCGGCGACTCCCCCGTCGTGGACGCGCTCGTCGATGCCGCGGAGGCCGGCAAGCAGGTGCTCGCCGTCGTCGAGATCAAGGCCCGCTTCGACGAGCAGGCCAACATCTCGTGGGCCCGCAAGCTCGAGCACGCAGGCGTCCACGTGGTCTACGGCATCGTCGGTCTCAAGACCCACGCCAAGCTCGCGCTGGTCGTCCGCCAGGAGCCCGACGGTCTGCGCCGCTACTGCCACGTCGGCACCGGCAACTACAACCCCAAGACCGCACGCCTGTATGAGGACGTCGGCCTGCTCACCTGCAACCCCCAGGTCGGCGAGGACCTGACGCGGCTGTTCAACCAGCTCTCGGGGTGGGCGCCGCGCAGCAAGTTCAGGCGCCTGCTCGTGGCACCGCGCTCGCTGCGCTCCGGCCTGATCGACCACATCGAGACCGAGATCGCCAACGCGCAGGCGGGGCTCGGCGGCTACATCGGCTTCAAGCTGAACTCGATCGTCGACAACCAGGTGATCGATGCGCTGTACCGGGCCTCGCAGGCCGGCGTCGACGTCGACCTCTGGGTGCGCGGCATCTGCGCCCTGCGCCCCGGCGTCAAGGGCCTGTCCGAGAAGATCCGGGTGCGCTCGATCCTGGGCCGGTTCCTGGAGCACTCAAGGCTGTTCATCTTCGGCGGCGGCAAGACCGGCCCGATCGTCCTGATCGGAAGCGCCGACATGATGCACCGCAACCTCGACCGCCGGGTTGAGGCCCTGGTCCGGCTGGCGGACCCTGCGCACATCGCCGACATGCAGTCCCTCATGGGCATGGGTATGAGCGACGACGTGTCCAGCTGGCACCTCGGCGGCGACGGCCAATGGACCCGACATCGCATCGACGCGCAGGGCAACGAGCTGATCGAGCTGCAGAGCTCGCTGATCGAGAGCAACGCCCGACGTCGGCGCAAGGCCGGTCGCCGGTGATCGCGCCGTCGGTGGAGTCAGCGTGAGCTCCAGGTTCTCGGGTCTGGCCGGG
>DATCQG010000192.1:0-6399 GCA_036569625.1 Dermatophilaceae bacterium
GTGCTCATCGGGACGGCTCTCATCGTCCCGCACATCGCCAACCCCATCCGGCTCTACGAGCTGGTGACCCACCCCAACCTGTCCGCGCCGGTGTTCTGGGACTTCATTGCGGTCATGACCTACACGTTCGCGTCCATCGTCTTCTTCACACTCCCGCTCGTACCGGACATGGCCGTCCTGCACGAGGGACACGTGCGGGTGCTGGGGAAGCGACGCGCGACGCTGTATGCCTCCGTCTCCCGCGGATGGGTGGGCGCGCCACGGCAGCGGCGCGTCCTGGCCGGAGCGCTCGGCCTGGTGTCTATCATGATCATCCCGTTGGCGGTGTCCGTACACTCGGTCCTTGCGTGGGCCTTTGCCAGCACCAGCCGACCGTGGTGGCACGAGAGCATCTGGGCGCCGCAGTTCGTCGTCGCTGCGCTCTACTCCGGAGTGGCCCTCGTCATCCTCGTCCTCGCCGGCTTCCGACGCGGCTACCACCTCGAGGGGCTCATCACCCCGCGGCACTTTGTCCGCCTCGGATTCATCCTGGCGACGTTCGCCGCCACCTATATCTACCTCACGTTCGCCGACCTGCTTCCCGGCGCCTATGTCGCCGAGCCCGGGACTGCTGCCGTGTTCACCGACCTGCTGACCGGTCGTCTGGCCCTCTGGTTCTGGATGTTCGTCGTCCTCGGGGGCTTGCTGCCACTCCTGCTCGTCGCGCTGCCATGGACGAGAAACGTATGGGGCATGGTTCTTGCCGCGACCCTCGTGGTGCCCATGATGTGGCTCAAACGGTTCCTCCTGGTCGTCGGCCCGGCCACCTACGACACCGTGACCCGGACGTTCGGCACCTACCACTTCACCTGGGTCCCGATCGCCATCACCCTCGCCGCGGCCGCTGCGGTCCCGCTGATGCTCATGCTGCTCTTCCGTGTCGTACCGCTGCTGTCCATCGACGAGATCGAGGAGATGCAGGAGGCGCAGACGGTCGACGAGATGGAGAAGATCGTGACAGCGGACCCGATCACGGCACCTCGTGAGCCTGTTGTCACGGCCCACCGCGTGGGTGCCGCGACCGGCGTCCTGCTCCTGGTCGCTCTCCTCGGCATCTTCGGCGTGGGAGCGGCCAGCTCCGCCAGCGCTGCGACGCCGCAGAGCGCGCCGATCGGCACCTCTGTGACGACATCGACGAGTGCGCCAGGAATCACGATCGCAGGTGTCGAGACGGGCGGATCCGTACAGCTGACAGCAACGCTCACCGGCGCCGACCGCCATCCCGTGGCCAAGGGGAACGTTGAGTTCTTCTTCTCCACGACGGAGTTCGGGAGCCCAGCACGGCTGGTCCCCCTCGGGTCGGTGACTACCGAGAAGAGCGGTATCGCGAAGCTCACCCTTGGCGGCGACGCTGTTCATCGATACCGGCCCACGACGACGGGGCCTCAACAGTTCGTCGCGACCTACACCGCGGCCGGCGCCAAGCCGGTCACGTCAAAGACCACGGTCAACGTGACTGTGGCCAAGTCGGCCTACCGCCCGGCACCCGCCAAGCCTCTCGCCAACGTCGGCAACAACCTGGTTATCTTCCTCTTCAGCGTCGTGGCGCTCATCTGGCTCACGCTGATCACCCAGGTGGTGCGCGTTCGCCGCGTGTGCCGAGTCATCCCGAAGGCAGCGACCTGACCAGGGCTGACCCCTCGGCCCGGAGCTGCGCCACGGACGTGACACCCATCAGTGTCATGGCCCGGCGCAGCTCGTCGCCGAGCATGGAGATTGACGCAGCCACGCCACGCTCGCCGGCAGCGCCGAGCCCGTACAGGTAGGGACGACCGACCAGAACGGCGTCGGCCCCCAGGGCCAGGGCGATGGCGATGTCCGAGCCACGACGGATGCCTGAGTCGACATACACCTCGATCTTGTCGCCCACTTGATCGCGAACCGCTGGCAGCATCTGCAGCGGGACGACGACCTGGTCGAGCTGACGACCGCCATGGTTGGACAGCACCACCGCATCGACACCTACCTCGACGGCGCGTGCTGCGTCTTGCGCGCTCACCAACCCCTTGACCATGAGCGGTCCCTGCCACAGTCCACGGATCCAGGCGAGGTCCTCCCAGGTGACCGAGGGATCGAACTGCTTGGCCGCGAACTCCATCAGGCCCTCGGGGCTCCGCCCGACCTCGGGTGCGAAGTTGGCGAACGTTATCGCCGGACCGACCAGCAGTCTCGCGCACCACATGGGATGGCGGGCCATGTCCAGAACGGTCGAGGCGCTGAGCTGTGGCGGGATCGTGAAGCCGTTGTGCACATCCCGGACCCGCAGCCCGGTGACAGGGGTGTCGACCGTGAGCATCAGGGCGCGATACCCGCTGGCTTTGGCGCGTTCGAGGAGGTCACGAACGAGCCCACGGTCGCGCCATACATAGAGCTGGAACCAGAGGTCCCCGCCCACCTCCCCCGCCACGTTCTCGAGCCGCGTCGTGGCCATCGTCGACATTGTGTAGGGGACACCCGCGTCGCGGGCTGCGCGGGCAACCGCACTCTCGCCGTCCGGATGCATCATCCGGGTGTACCCCGTCGGTGCCAATGCGAACGGAAGTGTCGAATCGCCTCCGAGGATCGAGGTCCTCAGGTCGACTTCTGTGACGTCACGCAACGGCGACGGCACCAGACCCAGAGCCTCGTATGCCGCTCGGTTGCGCGCCAGGCTCACCTCGCCGTCCGCGCCGCCTTCCACATAACCCCGGACGCTCCTGGGCCAGCGGCGCCAGGCGGCATGCTGCAGGTCCTCGATGGTGACGCATCGTCTCAAGGTGCGTTCGACCCGATCGGGCTCGGGCTTGCGGAGCTGGACCAGTGAGCGCACCTCGGAGATCTTCACGGCGTCAGAAACCTTCTTCTGGTTTGAGGATTCCAGTTGGATCCACGGCCATTCTTGGTCCGAAGTCTGCCGGAGCGCGTCCGTGGCCGGGTCGTCGCCCTCAGGTTGAGGGTCGCCAACAGGGTGGCGCACGCCAGCTGCCTGACGCTGGCCTGGTGACGACCCCCGTCCTCGGACGCACACTCGTTGCTCCGGAAGCCCCGCCGGAAAGTGGATACCGTCTCTTCATGCGTCGCGTGCCCTGGTGGGGTCTGGTTTCTTCTCTTGCCGCACCGGTGCTACTCATTGGCGGATGGACGTTGGCAGCCGCGATCCAGCCGGCGCCCTTTGACGCTGTCGTGCGCACGATCAGCGAGCTTGCCGCGCGGGATACCCCACACCGTTGGCTGATGACAACCGCCTTGGTGGGCGTCGGCCTGTCGCACCTCACGACGGCATACGCACTGACGCCCGTGGCTGCCGCGGGGCGGCTGATTCATGGGCTCGGCGGAATGGCCACGCTCTTCGTGGCCGCGTTCCCCTTGCCCGGCGGTGGCGGTTCGTCTGCGGCACACAACGCTGCGGCAACGGTGGCTTTCATCTCCCTTGCGCTGTGGCCGGCTTTCGCAGGAGTACGCCGTCACGTTGCGGGGCAGATCGTTGCCCCCGTCCTGGCGCCGTGGGTGTCTGCGGCAGCGACCAGTGCCTTGTTGCTAACGCTCGCCTGGTTCTTCGCCGAGCTGCTATTCGGGGGCCCGATGGTCGGACTGGCTGAACGTGTCGCCGCGGGAGCACAAGCGGCGTGGCCACTGGTCGTGGTCCTGTCCGTTCGCAAGCTCCGCCAAACCTAGGGACGGTGTCGGCCGATCCCGGCCAAACCTAGGGACGGTGTCCGCCGATCCCGGCCAAACCTAGGGACGGTGTCGGCCAGCCCAAGCCATCACCGTCCCTAGGTTTGTGGTCCGAAGGGTCGCACCGTCCCTAGGTTTGTGGATCTGGGTCTTGAGCCCCGCGGTCGTGAATGTCGTTGGCCACGTTGTTCAGGACGGCGACCAGAGGAACCGCGATGAAGGCCCCGAAGATTCCGCCGAGGATCGTGCCGGCGGTGACCCCCATCAGGATGCCGAGCGGGTGGATCTGCACGGCCTTGCCCAGGATGAAGGGGTTGAGCAGGTTGCCCTCGAGCTGGATGGTGAGAACCAGCGCGAGGGCCATCACCACGGCCATCACCAGGCTCTTGGTCACCAATGCCACCAGGACGACCACGACTCCGGCCACGAGCATGCCGATCAGTGGGATCAGCGAGCCCAGGAACAGAAGCACGCCCAGGGGCACCACCAACGGCATACCGGCAATGAGCATGACCACGACCATGGTGAGCGCGTTGATCAGCGCCAGCAGGACCGTGCTGCGCATGTAGGCGATCAGCGTCCGCCAGGCCACGTTGCCGGCGTGGGCGACCTTGGCCTGGGCCTCGTTCGGGAAGAGCCGCACGACCCAACGCCAGATTCCTCCGTCGTCGGTCAGCAGGAACAAGGTCGCGAACAAACAGAACACTGCTCCGCCGACGACGACGAGTGCGCTGTTGGCGGTGGCAAAGACCCCCTGAGCCAGGCTGGCGCGGTTCTCGGAGATGGCCTTTGTCAGATCGTCGATCAGCTGCTGGACCTGGTGCTCAGACATCTTCGGCGGCCCCGTGACCAGCCAGTTGCGGATCGTCCCCACCGCGTCCAACAGCTGGCCTCCCAGCTCGGAGGAGTTCGCGGTGACCTGCTGAACGACGAACCACGCGGCACCGACCAGCGTGGACATGCCTAGTACGAACACCAGGAGCGCCGCCGGGATCCGGGGGACCCGATGGCGCATCAGCAGCTCGACGCCCGGCTGGAGCAGCGCGCAGATCATCACCGCGACGATCACCGTGATGGTGACCAGGGCGACCGAGTTGAGCAGGTTGAGCAGCACGACCAGGGCGGCCGCCACGAGGAGGAAGCGCAGCGCCCACGCAGCGGCGACCTGAAGGCCCCAGCTGACGGTGTCGGTCGCATGTTCGTGGAGCGGGCTCATCAAGGTCGGCCTTTGGTTCGGAGGTTCGGGGGCGTGCTGCGGTGCGCATCGGCGTGGGGACAATCTATCCAAGGCGCGACCGGAAAGCGGGCCACTCCGAGGGAGTGGCGGCCAGCAAAACGCGTCACCCAGAGGAGTCGGCTTCTGTCGATGCGCTTACTCGGAGGACGCAGCCGCCGACGTGAGCGCGTCGAGCTCGTCGCGCAGGTACCCCGCCATCACATCGAGGTCCGGCACCAGGTTGCGGCAGGCGATCAGCCCGAAGTGCAGGTTGTCGCGATAGCTCATCACGGTGATGTTGAGCCCCTGACCATCGACCAGGGCAGACACGGGGTAGTACGCCAACAGCTCCGCGCCGGCCAGATAGAGCGACACCCTCGGGCCGGGAACGTTGGAGACGATGAGGTTGAACGGGCTCACGCGTTCCAGCAGCCGCAGCCGTGCGGACAGTCGCCAGGCCTGGTTGGCCAGCGCTGGCAGGGCGAACTGGCCGACGTCAGCGAGCAGGCTGGCCGGGATGGCACCGTGCTGGTCCTTGGCAGCCCGCATCGCCTCATGCATGGCGTCCAGCCGATCCCCCGGGTCGGGAAGGTTGGTGGGCAGCGCGGCCAACATCATCGACATCCTGTTGCCGTAGGTACCCTGCTGATCCTGGGTGCGCACCGAGACCGGAACCGCCGCCACGAGCGGTGCAGCAGGCAACGCATCGTGAAGCTCCAGCCATCGACGCAGCGCCCCTGCGCACAACGACATGACGACATCGTTGACGGTCAGGCCCTCTCTGCCACGGCCCCTGCGCAGCTGCTTCACCTCGCTCAGGGGGAGGTCGGCGAAGGCACACCTCCGGTGCGGGGACAACGGCGCATTGAAGGGGGTGACCGGCGCGCGCAGGCCTGTCTGGGACAACAGGTCCGTGCTGTCCCTCCCCACCAGACGTTGTGCGAGCGGGGAGCCAATAGCGGCGGCAATCACCGGGATCGAGCGCGCCAGGTCCGTGGCAACACGGACGGCGTGCAACGGCTGAAGAGCCAGAGCGACCGCGCTCCGGGCCAGCAGCCACGTGGGATCGGGTGGCCGCTCACCCTCGAAGACCTCGACCGGCGGCAGCTCACGACCTTGCGGGGACACGTCCAGCAGAGCCGTGAGTATGTCGCCGCCGGAGACCCCGTCGATCGCCGCATGGTGAATCTTGAAGTAGGTCGCGGCGCGACCGCCGCTGAGCCCGGTGATGAGGTAGACCTCCCACAAGGGACGGCCGCGGTCCAGCGGGCGCGCATGCAGCCGGGCCACCTGTTCGCCCAGCTGCGTGTCATTGCCGGGGGCAGGCAGCGCGAGCTCCCGGACGTGAAAGGCGAGGTCGAAGTCAGGGTCCTCGATCCAGTACGGGTGGTCGAGCCCGAACGGCACCGTGACCAGCCGGCGGCGGAACAGCGGGACCAACGACAACCGGGACCCGATGACGCGGGTGAGGTGTTCAAGGTTCAGCCCTG
>DATCQG010000193.1:0-28237 GCA_036569625.1 Dermatophilaceae bacterium
ATCAGGGCTGCCACCCCGCTCGTGCAGGAGCGCATGCAGCTGCTCTCGGAGTCCGAGGGCATGCTCTCCTTCCTGCTGGTGAGCGATGCCGACCTGGTCATCCAGGATGACGCCCGGGCTCAGCTCAAGGACGACGCGGCCCGGGTTGTTGATGCAGCGATCCCGGTACTGGAGGCCTTGCCGAAGTGGGTCTCGGCCGACATCGAGGCGGAACTTCGTGCGGCGCTGGTCGAGGGTCTGGGCATCAAACCCAGGGTCGCCTTCACGCCCTTGCGGGTCGGTGTAACCGGTCGCCGGATCTCGCCGCCGCTGTTCGAGTCGATGGAGATCCTGGGCCGCGACTCCAGCCTGGTCCGCCTGAGGGCGCTTCGCGCCTCTCTGTAGCGCGATGAGACGGGTGACCACCGCACTTCTCCTTGATGTCGACGACACGCTGATTGATACGAAGGCCGCGATGGTCGCCGCCGGCGCGGCTGCCGTGGCCGAGCTGTGGCCCGAGGCGGGCGCCGCGATGCACCACGCTGCCGGGGTTCACTTCCACCGTGACCCAGGTGGCTTCTTCGCACGGTTCACCACTGGCGAGCTGGCTTTTGCCCAGATGCGGACGGCGCGCCTCGCCGATCTGTTGGAGGCGTTCTCCCTCAAGGCCATCGACGAGGTCAACCAGAGGTTCGAGGACGTCTATGCTCCGTCTTTCTCCGCGAGCCTGCGCATGTTCGACGACGTCCTGCCCCTCGTGGAGGCTGCCGCCACTGCCGGCATCCCGGCGGGTCTGCTCACCAATGCTGCAGCGCATTACACGAAACAGAAGCTCGAGATCACGGGGCTCGAGGGTGTCTTCGGCATCGTGGTCACGAGGGACACCTTGGGCTTCGGCAAGCCGGACCCCAGAGCGTTCCACCACGCCTGCGAGCTGCTCGGTTCGGAGCCCTGCGAGACCATGTACGTCGGCGACCACATCGAGGTCGACGCGATCGCAGCCCAGGATGCCGGACTGTATGCCGTTTGGTTGCACCGCGACCCGGGTGACGGCACCGACATGCAGCTGGCCCGGGCTCACGGCATACCGGTGGTCTCGTCTCTCAAGGACGTGGCGGCGTTGCTGGACGCGGACTGATGTGGTGTGCGGACGGCGATTTGGGGACCTGATGACCCGGCCGGTAAGGTTCATCCTCGGGTCACCGTCCGGACGCCGTCAGGCGCCGGAAGTGATACCCCCATGGGGTATGGTGTAATTGGCAGCACGACTGATTCTGGTTCAGTTAGTCTAGGTTCGAGTCCTTGTACCCCAGCGTTGATCGCCCGAGCGTTGTGTGTCGGGCGCGATTCGGAGAAAAGCCACCGCACCGGTATGGTTTCCTCCGCTGCCGAGGAGCAAAAGAGTGACTCGGGAGCACCAGCTAGGGCCCCGTTGTGTAGCGGCCTAGCACGCCGCCCTCTCAAGGCGGTAGCACGGGTTCGAATCCCGTCGGGGCTACTCATGTGCGACCGATCCCCGTCCTGCCGTGCAGGGCGGGGACTCTGTGTTCCGCGCCTGGGCTAAGAGGCTTGGGGAGCCTGGGCCCTGCGCAGGATCTCGGTGAGCTTGTTGGCCCCGGCGACGACCGTCGCGGCGTGCAGGCGTCCGGGCTGACGTGAGACACGCTCTATCGCCCCTGAGATCGACACAGCGGCCACCACGCGACCGGACGGTCCGCGAACCGGCGCGGACACCGACGCGACACCGAACTCGCGCTCGCTCACGCTCTGAGCCCACCCGCGACGCCGCACGCCGGACAAGGTGGTCGCCGTGAACTTCGCTCCATGGAGCCCCCGGTGCATCCGGTCCGGCTCCTCCCAGGCGAGCAGAACCTGGGCTGCCGAACCAGCGAGCATTGACAGGCTGGCGCCGACCGGGATCGTGTCGCGCAGTCCCATGGGGCGCTCGGCGGCTGATACGCAGATGCGTTGGTCGCCCTGGCGGCGGAACAGCTGGGCGCTTTCGTGTGTGTGGTCGCGAAGTGCACCCAGGACGGGACCTGCGGCGGCGAGAAGGCGGTCCTCTCCGGCGGCTGAGGCGAGCTCGCCGAGACGGGGGCCGAGGACGAAACGACCTTGCATGTCACGCGCCACGAGGCGGTGGTGCTCGAGCGCGACGGCGAGACGATGCGCGGTCGGACGGGCCAGCCCGGTGGCGGCCACGAGCTGCGCCAGGGTGGAGGGTCCGGCTTCAAGAGCGCCCAGCACGATCGCGGCCTTGTCCAGAACGCCGACTCCGCTAGTATTGTCCATTCGATGATATTGGCGTCTCAGAGCCTGAGACGCAAGGTCATTGCGTGAATATTTGCGCGAACCTCGAAACTGTGACCCCCGGAGATCCAGTTCGGCGGGATCTGACCGTACGGCATCACGAAGGAGCTCCTCATGGCAGGCACGCTGGCCGAGAAGGTATGGGACGCGCACCTGGTGCGTCGGGCCGAGGGTGAGCCCGACCTGCTCTACATCGACCTCCATCTGTTGCACGAGGTGACCAGCCCGCAGGCGTTCGACGGTTTGCGACTGGCAGGCCGCCAGGTTCGCCGCCCTGATCTGACCCTCGCCACCGAGGATCACAACGTCCCGACGACTCCGGGGCCCATCACCGATCCGGTGAGCAAGACCCAGGTCGAGACCCTCCGACGCAACTGCGCCGAGTTCGGCGTCAAGCTCTTCCCGATGGGGGACGTCGACCAGGGCATCGTCCACGTCGTCAGCCCGCAGCTCGGCCTGACCCAACCCGGCATGACCATCGTCTGCGGTGACAGTCACACGTCCACCCATGGAGCGTTCGGGGCACTGGCCTTCGGTATCGGCACCAGTGAGGTCGAGCACGTGCTGGCCACCCAGTCGTTGCCGCTCAATCCCTTTCGGACCCTGGCGGTCACGGTCGATGGCCAGCTGCCGGAGGGCGTGAGCGCCAAGGACATCGTCTTGGCGGTCATTGCCAGGATCGGCACTGCAGGGGGGCAGGGCTACGTGATCGAGTTCCGGGGCACCGCGATCGAGGCGCTCTCGATGGAAGCTCGAATGACCGTCTGCAACATGTCCATCGAGGCTGGCGCGCGCGCCGGCATGATCGCTCCCGACCAAACCACCTTTGACTACCTGCAGGGTCGCCCTCACGCCCCGACCGGAGCCGACTGGGATGCTGCCGTCGCCCAGTGGTCGTCCCTTCGAAGCGAGGACGACGCCGTCTTTGACGCCGAGATCCGCGTGGACGCCGCCGAGCTGGCCCCGTTCGTCACGTGGGGGACCAACCCGGGTCAGGGCCTGCCGCTGTCCGCGAGCGTCCCCGATCCCGAGTCCTTTGCCGATGAGTCCGATGTGGCCAACGCCAGGCGAGCCCTGGACTACATGGGCCTCACGGCCGGCACGCCCCTGCGGGAGATCCGGGTCGACACGGTCTTCGTCGGGTCCTGCACCAATGGCCGGATCGAGGACCTGCGTGCTGCCGCGGCAGTCATCAAGGGTCACAAGGTCGCAAAGGGCGTGCGAATGCTTGTCGTTCCCGGTTCGACCAGGGTGAGGCTGCAGGCTGAGACCGAGGGTCTTGACAGGGTGTTCAGCGAGGCCGGTGCGGAATGGCGCCTGGCCGGCTGCTCGATGTGCCTGGGGATGAACCCGGACCAGCTGGCACCGGGCGAGCGCAGCGCGTCGACCTCCAACCGCAACTTCGAGGGTCGCCAGGGCAAGGGCGGGCGCACCCACCTGGTCAGCCCGCTCGTGGCGGCGGCCACCGCAGTGCGGGGCACCCTTTCAAGCCCCGCTGATCTCTGAAGCAGCCACCGAACCAGAACCGAGGACGATCGCCATGGACAAGTTCACGACATACACCGGCATCGGTGTGCCTTTGCGTCGCAGCAACGTCGACACCGACCAGATCATCCCGGCCGAGTACCTCAAGCGGGTGACGCGCACCGGCTTCGAGGATGGCCTCTTCGCCGCATGGCGCAAGGACGAGACGTTCATCCTCAACAACCCGTTGTATGCCGCGGGGTCCGTCCTGGTCGCCGGTCCCGACTTCGGGACGGGGTCCTCTCGCGAGCACGCGGTGTGGGCCTTGATGAACTATGGGTTCCGGGCGGTCATCTCTTCGCGCTTTGCCGACATCTTCCGGGGGAACAGCGGCAAGCAGGGGCTGCTCACGGCGCAGGTGAGCCAGAGCGACGTGGAACGGCTCTGGAAGCTCCTCGAGAGCGCGCCGGGCACCGAGCTCACCGTCGACCTTGGGTCAAGGACCATCACCGCGAAGGCGACGACCGCGGATACCGTCGTGGTGCCCTTTGAGGTGGATGACTACACCCGCTGGCGGTTGCTCGAGGGGTTGGACGACATCGGCCTGACATTGCGTCACGAGGCCGAAGTGACCGCATTCGAAGCCAGTCGGCCGAGCTACATGCCCACCACGATCGACGCCTGAAACGCCCTGCGAGGCCTTGGAGGCCTCTCAGCGTCACATATTTCCGAAGGGGCCGTTTCCCGCTCATCAGCCACTCCTTGCGCCATGTCGGGGGGGTGAATCTCCGGCCTCCTGATACCGTGACGCGGTCTTGCTCTTCGCTTCGCCACTAATGAATGGTGTTGCGAAGTATGAAGATTCGCCCTAGCTCGTTGAGCCGGGTCCCTATGCGACATAGGTCTCAAGCCCGCGCAGAGATACCTGCCCAGGTCTCGAAAGGGTTGAACAAGCCCGACCCAAATACGTTGCGACACAACGATTCCGACATGCCTCGGTGGTGGACTCCGACTGGTTGTGGCCCTAACGTCATCCTCAAGTCGGGCGGTGGCCCGGCCGCCCAGTTTCGTCGGGCAAGGAGCTCGGCGAACATTTTCCTCAGGAGGGGAAGACGTGAACAAGGGACAATTGATTGCCGCCATAGAGGGTCGTCTCGGTGGCAAGAAGGCCGCGGCCGACGCTCTCGAAGCAGTACTGGACGTCATCATTCGCGAGGTCGCCAAGAACCGTAAGGTCGGCATCACAGGCTTCGGCACGTTCGAGCGCGCAGCACGTGCGGCTCGAACCGGCCGCAACCCGCGTACCGGCGCCAGCGTCAAGATCAAGAAGACCGCTGTTCCGAAGTTCAAGGCAGGCACGGCATTCCGCACCTATGTTGCCGACCCGCGCCAGCTCCCCAAGACCACTGCCGCCGGTGCCCGGGCTTCTGCCAGCATCGGCGCCTCCGCGAAGAAGGTTGCCGTGAAGAAGGTTGCGAAGAAGGCCGCTCCGGCCAAGGCTGCCGTCAAGAAGGTCGCGGTCAAGAAGGTCGCCGTGAAGAAGGCCGCTCCGGCCAAGGCTGCCGTCAAGAAGGTCGCGGTCAAGAAGGTCGCGGTCAAGAAGGTCGCGGTCAAGAAGGTCGCGGTCAAGAAGGCTGCGGTCAAGAAGGCTGCCGTGAAGAAGGCCGCTCCGGCCAAGAGAGCAGCCAAGAAAGCCTGACGCTCCACGAACCTCCAGGAAGGGTCGGCACCTTGAAAGGTGTCGGCCTTTCCTGCTCAGATCAGCTGATGGTCTCACCGTCGCCGATACCGACGATCCACAGCCGGGTCACTTCTGACCCTGACATCTCGATGCTGACGCGCTGACCGGGGCGCACGAGGCGCAGGCCGCTGGCGTCCATCACGATGCCGTCAAAGGGGACTTCGAGGCCGTCGTCAAGCAGCACGCTGCCCGAACCACTTGCGTCGTCATATTTGTGCACGCTGGCTTGCATGTGGTCAGGCTAGTCCCAAGCCAGGTGGAGCACGGCCGCGGTGTGCCTGCCGACCCCGATCTTGACGGCACGTCGCAGTGCTTGATCGTCGTCCACGTCGGTGCGAAGTGCCGGCAGGTCCAGATCCAGTCGTACGAAGTCGTGTGCGTGTTGAGCGGCCGAGTTGGGACCGAATCTCGGGTGGAGGTCCTCTTGGGACAAGGCGCTGAGCAGCACTGTGCCGCTGCCGGCTGCATCCGGGACGAAGGCCCGCGGCTGCGCAGCGCAGGCGAGCAGGGCATCGATGAGATCCTCGGGCCGCAGGGTCGGAATGTCGCCGAGCAGGATCGCGGTGGGGCCGGGTCCCAGGTTTGATTCGACATAGTCGATCCCTTGGCGAACGGCGGGGTTGAGGCCCCTACCGTTGTCGGCAATGACGACGCCACCCTGATCTCGCACGAAGGTGGCAGTGAGCTCGTCGGAGGTCACGACGACCAGCTGAGGCGGCGGTACGCAGGCGACCACAGCAGTGATCGTGTCCAGGGCGAACGCATGCGCCAGATCGGCCCGCGCCACCCCGTCGGGCGGATGCAGGCGGCTCTTGGCGGCCAGCTGGCCCTTGACCGGGACGATCAGTCGCCAGCGGTCGATACTGGGGGAGCGCATCTCGATGATCGTGTCAGCAGCGGCGTGCTCGTCTCGACACCGACCCTCTTGTGCGGCGAAGATGACGGCGAACCACGCCCCATCAGAGGGACTTGGCCATCAACAGCAGGATGAGCGGAGCCTCGGTGCGGCGAATTCGACCTGATCGGCAGCTGCCGAGGTCATACCGTGCCCTCGCGATGTTGATCCGACCGGTGATGATGCTGATGACCCGTCGCGGCTGGAGCGGCGCGGAGAACTTCCCCGCGAAGGGCGGGTTTGTGGTCTGTCCGAACCACATCTCGTACGTCGACGTCTTCGCCTTCTCGCATTTCCTCTACGACAATGGACATCCACCGTTCTTCCTCGCGAAGACCGAGGTGTTCAGGATCCCTGTCATCGGCAGGCTCCTGACCGCGGCTCAGCAGATCGAGGTCCAGCGTGGCACCAGTCATGCGGCAGAGGCTTTTTCGCACGCCGTTGCAGCCCTGGAAGATGGCAAGTGCGTGCCGATCTTCCCTGAAGGCACACTGACCCGCGATCCGGCGATGTGGCCGATGACCGCCAAGACAGGCGCCGCGCGCGTGGCCCTGACGACCCGATGCCCGGTGATTCCCGTCGCCCAGTGGGGACCCCAGGAGATCCTGGCGCCATACGCCAAGGGGCTGCACCTGTTCCCGCGCAAGACCATGCGGATGATCGCGGGACCTCCCGTTGACCTCAGCGACCTGTACGAAAGGCCATTGAGCGCGGCGATCCTGCGTGAGGCCACGGACCGGATCCTGGACGCCATCACGCGACAGCTCGAGACGATTCGGGGGGAGCGGGCTCCGGCCATCCGCTTCGACTCGCGCACCGCCGGCGTCGCACAGACGGGTAACCCCAACCGACGCCAACGCACCGCGTCCCCCGACGCGCCGAACGGGGAGTCCTCATGACCCGGGTCGCAGTGTTCGGCACGGGCAGCTGGGGAACGGCATATGCCGCGGTGCTGGCGGACGCCGGATCGCAGGTTCGCCTGTGGGGACGACGGGCCGAGTTGGTCGACCGGATCAACGACTCCCACGTCAACGATGACTATCTCCCGGATCTCGTTCTGCCCAAGCCGATCTCGGCGACCACCTCCGCCGAGGAAGCCGTGGAAGGCGTCGACATCGTGGTCCTGGCGGTCCCGTCGCAGACGTTGCGGGCCAGCCTGACGCAGTGGGCCGATTTCATTCCGCCCCACGCAGCGGTGGTGTCCCTGATGAAGGGCGTCGAGCTGGGCACGACCAAGCGGATGAGCGAGGTCATCGCAGAGGTTGCCGGTGTCGCTCTCGAACGCATCGTTGTCGTGTCAGGGCCCAACCTGGCCAAGGAGATTGCAGCCAAACAGCCTGCGGCCACCGTGGTGGCGTGTGTCGACGAGTCGTTGGCCGAGCGGGTCGCGCTTGCCTGTGCCGCTCCGTACTTTCGGCCGTACACCAACACGGACGTCGTCGGTACCGAGCTCGGAGGCGCGGTCAAGAATGTCATCGCCCTCGCTGTCGGCATGGCCGAGGGGATGGGCATGGGGGACAACACCAAGTCCACGATCATCACCCGCGGGCTGGCTGAGACCGTGCGGCTCGGCGTGGCCCTCGGTGCCGATCCAGCCACCTTCTCCGGCCTTGCAGGAGTCGGCGACCTGATCGCCACCTGTATGTCGCCGCTGTCGCGCAACTTCGCCTTCGGAGTGAACCTTGGTCGTGGCATGACCGTCTCTGAGGTGGTAGCTCTCTCCAGGCAGACGGCCGAAGGCGTCAAGTCCTGTCAGGCCATCCTGCAGCTGGCGCAGCACCACGGCATCGATGTCCCGATCATCGAGAACGTGGCTGCCGTGATCCACGAGGGTCGCGCGCCCGACCGGGTTGCCGACATGTTGATGTCCCGGGCCCGCAAGGCTGAGACGAACTGAGCTCAGCGGGACGGGATCACGTGGGCCAGCGCTGCCCCAAGATCGCGCCAGAGGTCGTCGACGTCCTCGACGCCAACGCTGAGGCGTAGCAAGTTGTCCGGGACGGTGGACGGTTCTGCGGAATGCCGCCGCCTGCGTTCGATCAGCGACTCAACGCCACCCAGGCTGGTCGCGTGGGTCCAGAGACGAACCTGTGCGGCAACGGTCTCGGCTGCAGCGACTCCACCGTGAACCTCGATCGCGACGATCGAGCCGAAACCCGGGTAACGCACCCGTTGTACCGCCGGGTGGCCCTGCAGGCGCAACGCCAGCTCTGCCGCGTTGGCACTGGAGCGCTCGACCCGCAGGTGCATGGTCCGCATCCCGCGAAGTGCCAGCCAGGTCTCCATGGGACCTGCGATCGCACCGTGGATCAGTCGATACCGGGCGAGCGTCCCCTGGAGACCTCGCCCGCGATCTGTGCCGGCAGTCACGGTTGCGCCCAGGATGACATCCGCATGCCCCGCGAGGTACTTCGTGACCGAATGGACCACGATGTCGGCCCCCATCGAGAGCGGCTGCTGAACCAGTGGCGTGGCGAAGGTGTTGTCGCACAACGCGACCGCGCCAACGGCCCGGGCCACCGCGAAGATGCGGGGCAGGTCGGCGACCTCGAGCATCGGGTTGGTAGGGGACTCGGCCCACAGCACGTCGGCCCCGTCCAGCGCTCCGACCACGGCATCGCTGTCGCTGATGTCGACGCGCCGCAGGACTGCCCGCCCGGCCTGTTCGAGGGAGTCCAGGATCGAGCCGGTGCCGCTGTACGCGTGGGTCGGAGCGACGATGACGGCACCCTCGGGTGCGACGGAGAGCGCCGCCGCGGTGGCAGCCATCCCCGAGGAGAAGACGAGCGCGTTCCCGCCCTCCAGCGCCCCGAGGGCCCCCTCGAAGGCGGTCCATGTCGGGTTGCCCCCGCGGGCGTAGTCGACCGGTCCGTCGGCAACGTACGTCGAGGACAGCTCCAGGGGCGCATTGAGGCCAGCTCCGGGAACGCGTGGCGGCCGGCCTGCCGAGACCAGGATCGAAGCGGGGGCAAGAGCTGCGTGATTGGCGTCCACCGGCTCAGCGTAGGGCCAGGCGCCGGTAGGGCGATAAGGTCGCATGCGATGAACGCCACAGCACAGCCCAGCCCCACGTCCACCGACGCGCCGCCCCACAAGCCCACGGTGGCCATCGTCTTCGGCGGCCGCTCATCAGAGCACTCCGTGTCCTGTGCCACCGCCGCCGGGGTCATGAAGGCGATCGACCGGGACGTCTATGACGTGATTCCGATCGGCATCGCCAAGGATGGTCGTTGGGTCCTGGCGTCCGGCGACACCACGGCACTCGAGCTCTCGCCCGGTCACGTCCCCGAGGTCGACGGCTCCGGTGCCGGCGTGCTGGTCCCGTTGAGCACCACAGAACGGTCACTGAGCATCCTCGAGCCGGATGCGCCACCCAAGGCTCTGGGTGAGGTTGACGTGGTGTTTCCGTTGCTGCATGGACCTTTTGGCGAGGACGGCACGATTCAGGGTCTCCTGGAGCTGGCCGATATCCGCTATGTCGGTTCAGGCGTTCTCGCCTCTGCCGTGATGATGGACAAGCACTACATGAAGGTCGTCTTTGCCGGTCACGGTCTTGCGGTCGGCCCATACGTCGTGATCACCGACCGGGAGTGGCATCGCGACCCCGCGGCGTCGATGGATGCGGTGGCATCGCTGGACTGGCCCGTCTTCGTCAAGCCGGCGCGCGCCGGATCGAGCATGGGCATCACCAAGGTATCCAAGCCCGAGGCATTGCGGGCAGCCATCGAGCTCGCCCGCGAGTATGACCCGAAGGTCATCGTCGAGGCCGGCATCGTCGGCAGGGAGATCGAGTGTGGCGTCCTGGAGGGCCGCGACGGGGCTGCCGCCAGAACCAGCGAGGTCGGAGAGATCGTGGTCGTCAAGGGTCATGATTTCTACGACTTCGAGGCCAAGTACATGGCGGAGTCCGATGTCGAGCTCACCTGCCCCGCTGATGTGCCTGATGACGTGGCTGACGAGGTACGCCGGGTTGCGGTGGCCGCGTTCGAGGCCGCCGGTTGCGAGGGACTGGCCCGGGTGGACTGCTTCTATACCGAGCACGGCGACGTGATCATCAACGAGATCAACACCATGCCCGGCTTCACCCCGCACTCGATGTACCCCCGGATGTGGGCGGTCTCCGGGCTCAGCTATCCCGACCTGATCGACGAGCTGATCCAGCTCGCTCTGGCGCGGCGCACCGGACTTCGTTGACGTCCCGGGGACTTCGCTGACGTCCTACAGGCAGTGCCGATCACCCTGGGGGATGGCAGACGCGGCAGCGCCGAACGCCGGGAGCAGCAAGGGCTCGGGCTTGTAGGCGCTGGGCACCAGGATCTCGATCGCCGGTGACCGACCATAGGTGGTGAACCGCACCCCATCAGTGAGCGGATGTGCGACCCAGTCGATGCCGCTGACCGAAACGCACTGATCGGTGGTCGGGCCGATCGCGGCGAGCCCGCATCGGGCGATGATGGGCGGGTCGCCCCAGGCACGCACGGCGTCCGAGGACGACGACGTCGGGCGAACGGACTGTCCACCCACGGTCCTGGGCCAGTGAGCGGCAGCCGAGCGACACGCTGTTGATCCGGCCCCGACGGGGTTCACCACCTCGATGGACGATGAGCACGCAGCCAGAAGCCCGACGACTTGGATAGCGACGAGGCCCGCTGGAGGGCGCCTTCGCAAGGGTGGGCTCAGACGTGCACGACGGTGCAGGTCAGGGTCCTGGTGATGCCCGGGACGTCCTGGATCTTGGCGATGACCAGCTTGCCGAGGTCGTCGACAGTACGGGCTTCGACACGGGCGATGACGTCGTAGGGACCGGTGACGTCCTCGGCCATGGTGACGCCGGAGATCCCCGCGATCGCCTGGGCGACCATGGCCGCCTTGCCCACTTCGGACTGAATCAGGACGTAGGCCTGAACCACCACGACGCCTCCAAGGGAATGTGATCGGAGCTCTTCACCCCGAGATTGAGTGACGAGGCCCTACATGGACCCGGCTCTCCAGACGCTACCGTGCGAAGGCACGATACGTCCCACTGGGGAGGTCACATGTTCAACGCACGCCCCGACGCCGCGGGGCCCACCCTCGCCGACATCGGCGAGGACGAGCTGCTGTCGACCATCTTTCCGCTGCTCCCGGATGGACCAGGGGTCCTCATCGGCCCCGGTGACGACACGGCATTCCTGAGCGCCAGGGACGGGTCGGTGCTGGCTACGACGGATGCGATGGTGAGGGGTCGCGACTGGCTCGACGAGTGGTCTTCGGGCGCGGACGTCGGAGCCAAGATGGTGGCCCAGAACCTTGCCGATATCGCTGCCATGGGTGGCGTGCCGACCGCTCTCCTGGTCACGATCATCGCGGATCCCCGGACCTCCCTGGCGTGGGTCCGGGACTTCACGGAGGGGTTGGCGCAGGCGGCGAGCTCGGCCGGCGTACCTGTGGTGGGAGGTGATCTCTCGTCCGCACCGGCCGGGGTTCTCGTGGTGTCGGCGACCGCCCTGGGAGAGTGCCAGGGTCGTGCGCCGGTACTCCGTTCCGGGGCGCGGGCCGGCGACGTCCTTGCCGTGTCCGGCAGCCTGGGGCATTCCGCCGCAGGCCTCCTGCTCCTGCAGCGCGGCGAGGCCGGGCTTGCCCCGGGCCTGGTGAGCTACCACCGGAGGCCGCAGCCGCCATACGAGCAAGGTCCTGCAGCCGCGCGGGCGGGCGCGACGGCCATGCTCGACATCAGTGACGGGCTGGGCCGGGACTCCGGCCGCCTGGCCAGGGCGAGCGGGGTCGGGATCGCGCTGGACGAGGTGCGCCTTGCCGATGACGTGGCGCTGCTGCAGAGGGTGGTCAGCGAGGACGACGCGTGGCGCAGCGTGGTCGAGGGTGGCGAGGAGCACTCGCTTCTGGCCGCTTTCCCTTCGGGGACCGAGCTACCTCACGGCTGGCGGCGGATTGGCGATGTGGTGGCCGGTTCCGGTGTGTCGCTGCGCGGCGAACCGGTCGTCGGCGGCGGTTGGGACCACTTCGGAGGCTGAGTCGCGGGTAGAACGAACGAAGCCGACCTCCGCAAGGAGATCGGCTTCGAGCGCATTGCAAGGGGCAATGCGCACCATGCGCCTATCGCTTGACCTTGCCGGCCTTGAGGCATGAGGTGCAGACATTGAGCCGCTTCGGGGTCACACCCGCAACACCAACCAGAGCCTTGATCCGCTGGATGTTGGGATTCCAGCGGCGCTTGGTGCGGCGGTGCGAGTGCGAGATGTTGTGACCGAAGCTCGGTCCCTTGCCGCAGACGTCGCAGTTGGCAGCCACGGGTTTCTCCTGAATATTGATTGGTGGTGAAAAGGTCCTGAGCCCCCATGGCAGGCAGACGGCACGCGCCGAACAACAACACAACAACGGCACGCACCAACCAAGGGGAACTGGTCAAGCCTAGCCGAGTCGGTGGGCTGGGCCAAAATGGGCGGGTCGGCCTTGATGGACCTGCCCATCCGAACGGGGGGTGCGAGCATTAGCCTCACGGCAGACCAGCCTCACAGGATCGGTCAACGGCCACGACGACCAGAACGACGAGCAGGAGGAGATTGGTGTGAGCGGGGAGGGCAGGCGACTCGAGCGTCTGGACTCGCGTGCGGCCCGACGCTGGGCGATGGCCACCCGGGTCGCCTTCGCAACCCACCGCGCGGAGATCGACGAGCTCAACGTCTTCCCGGTGCCGGACCGCGACACCGGTACGAACCTCTACATGACGCTGGACTCCGCCCTCGAGGCCGCACGAGAGGCCTCGAGGGGGTCAGCTTTGGGTGGCGAGTCGACGCTGGCGGGCGACGCCGCAGCACTTGCCCGGGCCTGCCTGCTGGCCGCTCGGGGGAACTCCGGCGTCATCCTCAGCCAGCTGGTCCGGGGTCTGAGCGAGGTCATCGGCGAGGCTGCGGCCCGTGGCATCGGAGGGATGAGGGGCCTGGCGGGCATCGATGCTCCAACACTCGCGCTGGCTGTGCGCCGGGCGAGCGACCGCGCCTACGCCAGCGTGACCCGCCCGGTCGAGGGGACCATCCTGTCCGTTGCCGCCGCCGCCGCCAACGCAGCCGAGCTGGCTGTGGCCGCGGGCTCCGACCTGTATGCCGTGGTGCACGCTTCGCTGGCGGCGGCCAGGGTGGCGTTGGCCGCTACGACGGCCCAGCTGCCGAGCCTGACCCGCGCCGGGGTCGTTGATGCCGGCGGCATGGGCTACGTCCTCGTTCTTGAGGCGCTCGAGCGGGTCATCGCCGGTGAGCTGGCGATCGACCCACGACCCGTTCGTGGAGCGCGTCCTCAACCCTTGGCAGCGGCGGATGAGCCAGGCGAGGGTGAACGCCGTGAGCCGGGAGGGCCGGCGTACGAGGTCATGTATCTGCTTTCGGACAGCACCGAGGGGGCCGTGTCCGAGCTGCGCGTTCGGCTCGACGAGCTGGGCGACTCGGTCCTGGTCGTCGGGGGCGAGGACCTCTGGAACGTGCACGTGCACGTGGAGGACGTCGGCGCGGCCATCGAGGCCGGCATCAGTGCCGGCCGGCCGCATCGTATCGAGGTGACGCATTTCGGCGACCAGGAGCGCGCGAGAACCACGGCCTTCCATGGCGGGGCCGTCGCGGTCGTCGCGTGCGCAGAGGGTGAGGGCCTGGCCGAGGTGTTCGGCACAGCCGGTGCCGTGGTCGTGCCCACTCGGCCGGGCCTGCGTGCCTCCGCGGGCCAGCTGCTGGATGCCATTCGCTCTTCCGGCTCGCAGTGCGTGCTCGTCCTGCCCAACGACAGCGACACCGAGCTCGCGGCGGAGGCGGCAGCCTCGGCAGCCGCAGAGGCGGGCCTCGAGGTGCACGTCGTGCCGTCGCGGTCCGCGGTCCAGGGGATCGCTGCGCTTGCCGTGTTCGAACCAACCGCTGGCGTCCAGGACAACCTCGAAGCCATGAGCGGCGCGGCGTCGGCGACCCGGCAGGGAGCGGTCACGGTGGCCAGGAAGAGGGCCTTGACCGGCGCCGGATGGTGCAACCCTGGTGACGTTCTGGGTGTGGTCGACGGTGAGGTCATGGCCGTCGGCAAGGATCTGGCAGGGGTCGGCTCGGAGGTGGTGGCCCAGCTCCTTGCCGGTGGAGGGGAGCTGCTGACCATCATCAGAGGTGACGGTGGCGGACCGGAGCTCTCGGCCGCCGTCGCCGCGTCGGCACGCGAACGCAGGGACGTCGAGGTCAGCATCATCGAGGGCGGGCACGCGGGCTATCCGCTGCTGCTCGGGGTCGAATGACGTGGCGGACCTGACCACCCCGCTCGGCCAGGTGGTCGGTAAGACGTCGGCCAACCCTCTGGCCAAGCATCGGGGCCTTCACACGGTCGGAGACCTCCTCGACTTCGTCCCCCGGCGTTACAACCCGCCGGGCAAGCTGACCGACCTGTCCGGCCTGGCCGAGGGCGAGGATGTGACGGTCGTCGCCCGGGTCGACCGCGCCACGACCCGGCCCATGCGCCAGCGGAGGGGCCGGATGCTCAACGCCATCATCACCGACGGAACCCATGAGCTCGACCTGACCTTCTTCAGCGCCTACGGCCACGAGGGCAGGCTGCTGCCCGGGGCACTGGGCATGTTCTCCGGAGTCGTAGGGCGCTACCAGGGGACGTGGCAGCTGACCCACCCGGACTACGACATCCTCGACCCGGAGGGCGATGACGCGGCAGTCGAGAAGCACATGAGCCACCTGATCCCGATCTATCTCCCGGCGGGCAAGCCGATGCCGTCCTGGAAGGTCCGCAAGGCCGTCGAGATCGTGCTCGCCTCCCTGGATGACATCCCGGACCACCTACCGCGCAACGTTCGTGAACGCCGCGCTCTGGTGGACCTCATGTCGATGTACCGACTGCTGCACCAGCCCGCTACGGAAGCGGACGTGTCGCGGGCCAGACTTCGGCGGAGGTACGACGAGGCCTTCACCGTGCAGACGGTCCTTGCGCAGCGCCGGGTTGCGGGCGATGCCCTGCGCACTGCACCCCGACCGTCGCGTGAGGGCGGGCTGCTCGAGGCCTTCGACGCCCGTATGCCGTTCCAGCTGACCGCCGGCCAGCAGGAGGTCGCTGCCGAGATCGCCACGGACCTGGCCAGCGAGCACCCCATGAACCGCTTGCTCCAGGGCGAGGTCGGGTCGGGCAAGACCGTCGTGGCACTGCGGGCGATGCTGTCCGTGATCGACTCCGGCGGGCAGGCGGCACTCCTTGCCCCCACCGAAGTCCTTGCTTCACAACACTTCCGGTCGATCACCTCCATGCTGGGGGACCTTGCCGAGCGCGGCCTGCTCGGTGGCAGCGAGATCGGCACCCGGGTGACGTTGCTGACCGGGAGCCAGCCCACCGGCACCCGCCGCAAGTCCTTGCTCGACGCCGCATCGGGTGAGGCGGGCATCGTCATCGGGACCCATGCGCTCATCCAGGAGCACGTCCAGTTCTTCGATCTCGGGCTGGTGGTCGTCGACGAGCAGCACCGATTCGGCGTAGAGCAGCGAGATGCGTTGCGCAGCAAGGGGAACCAGCCTCCACACGTACTGGTAATGACCGCGACGCCAATTCCGCGGACGGTGGCCATGACCGTGTTCGGCGACATGGAGACATCGACGCTGGCCGAGCTCCCCGCCGGGCGTTCGCCGATCGCGACGCATGTGGTCAGTAACCCCCGCTGGTTCCAACGCACCTGGGAGAGGGTCGCCGAGGAGGTCCGTGCCGGGCACCAGGCCTACGTGGTATGTCCAAGGATCGGCGACGACCCAGCTGCGGTTGCTGCCAAGAGCGACTCGTCGGACGAGGACGTCGAGGTCACCTTTGAGGTTGACGAGCTGGTGCCCCCATCGACGCGTGAGCTGCGCAGTGTCCTTGAGATGGAGGGCGAGCTGCGCGGCAACCCTGCCCTGGCCGGCCTGAGCATCGCGATCCTGCATGGTCGGATGGCTGCCGAGGACAAGGACGAGGTCATGCAGGCGTTCGCCGCAGGCGCGGTCGATGTCCTCGTGGCCACGACCGTGATCGAGGTAGGTGTGGACGTCGCCAATGCCACGGTCATGGTCATCATGGATGCCGATCGCTTTGGCATCTCTCAGCTCCACCAGCTCAGGGGTCGCGTCGGCCGTGGGACTTCACCGGGTCTGTGCCTGTTGGTGACCGAAACCGAGTCCGGGGCGGTCATGGAGCGACTGACCAGCGTTGCGGCCACGAATGACGGGTTCACCCTGGCCCGGCTCGACCTCGAGCAGCGCAAGGAGGGTGACGTCCTCGGTGCCCGTCAAAGTGGTGGCAGGTCGCAGCTTCGGCTCTTGCGGCTCCTGCGCGACGAGAACCTCATCCTGAAGGCCCGCGAGGACGCCTTTTCCATCGTCAACGCCGATCCGGGCCTTGAGCAGCACCCGGCTCTGCGGGATGTCATCGCCTCAGCCCTGGACGAAGAGCAGGCCGCCTACCTTGAACGAGGGTGACGGGCCGATGACGCGCATCATCTCGGGCCTTGCGGGCGGCCGGCGCATACGCACGCCGCCGGGCAACGGCACGCGACCCACCAGCGACCGGGTGCGCGAGGCGCTGTTCTCGCGCCTTGAGCACCTCGATGTGGTCAATGGCGCGAACGTCCTTGATCTGTATGCCGGTTCGGGGGCACTCGGCCTTGAAGCCGCCAGCCGCGGGGCCGCGAGCGTTCTTCTGGTCGAGTCCGATCGCGCGGCCGCCACTGTGGTTCGACAGAACATCGCCGAGCTGGGTCTGCCCGGCGTGAGCGTCCGGGTCGACACGGTCGAGCGGGCCCTGCTCTCCGGGCCCGTCTCGGACGAGACCCGCTGCGATCTGGTCCTCGCCGACCCGCCGTATGACGTCACAGAGCAGGCGATCGCTGAGGTGCTGCTGCTTCTGGTGACCTACAAGTGGCTCAGTGATGACGCGCTCGTGGTGGTCGAGAGATCGGCTCGATCGCCCGAACCTCGCTGGCCGCATGGTCTCGTAGGGGCAGGGGAGCGGCGCTACGGCGAGACCAAGATGTGGTTCGCCGACTTCGCCGGGCCCCGCGGCGTGGCCTGAGTCGCAACCAACGGGCCGACTCGCTGCTAGGTTCGGCTTCGTGACGAGCCAGCAACGTCGGTGCGTGTGTCCGGGATCCTACGACCCGGTGACGATGGGTCACGTCGACGTGATCACCCGAGCAGCGATGCTGTACGACGAGGTCATCGTCGCCATCATGCACAACCCCGCCAAGCGGGGCACCTTCGGCGTCGAAGAGCGGATCAAGCTGCTCGACGCAGCGCTTGCCGACGTGCCCAACGTGCGCATCGAAGCTTTCGCCTCGCGACTGCTGGTGGACGTCTGCCGTGAGGCGGGCGCCCAGGCGATCGTCAAGGGGCTGCGAGGTGACACCGACTTCGCCTACGAGCTGCCGATGGCCCAGATGAACCGCCACCTGTCCGGCGTGGAGACGGTGTTCCTGCCCGGCGACCCAAGGTTCGGACACGTCTCGAGCTCGCTCGTCAAGGAGGTCGCCGCCTTCGGCGGCGATATCACCGGGCTCGTGCCCGAAGAGGTGCGCGAGGCCCTTCTCGCGCGGCTCCAGATCCCGGAAGGAAGCTGAGCACGGTGGACGTCCACGACCAGCTCAACGAGATAACCGCGACGGTCCGAGCCGCCAAGGCGATGCCCATGTCAGCGTCCTGCCTGGTCAACCGGGCCGAGATGCTCGAAGCCCTCGAGCGGTTGCGTGACGCCCTCCCCATCAGCCTCGACCATGCGGACGCCCTGTTGTCCGACCGTGATGCCGTCCTCAGCTCGGGTCGCGAGGAGGCGCAGCGACTCCTGGAGGCCGCCCGCGCCGAACGTGAGGAGCTGCTCGAGCAGACCGACGTCGTGGTGGCGGCCCGTGAGCGCGCTGACGAGGTGGACACGCAGGCGCGCGCCGAGGCGACCCGTTTGCTGGCCGACGCCGACGACTACGTCGACCGCAAGCTCGGCGAGTTCGAGGTGGTTCTCGGCCAGCTCGGATCGCAGGTGAACAACGGTCGGGAGCGCCTTGCTGCCCGTCGCGCGGCCGATCTGGGCGATCCGGACGCGATCCCCGAAGCCGAGGCCGCATTTGGGCGAACGCCCTCCCCTCCGGTAATCTGACACGTCGGCCTGCGTCGCATCTGACGTGGGCCGGGCCGTGTCACACGGAATCGACGACAGAACCGCCATCATCGGAAGCCATGAACCGCCTGAACCCGCGCCTGCCCCTGGTGTTCGACACCAGGGAGCTCGGCCGACGTCCAGGGTCCATGCTCGAGATGGTGGCGACCGTCCCGGCTCCGGACGACCTCGGTGACATCGACCTGATCGCCATACCGCCCGGAGCGCCCATCGAGCTGGACCTTCGGTTGGAGTCAGTTGTCGAGGGTGTCCTCGTGACCGGTTCGGCGCAGTCCACTGCGACCGGCGCGTGCGTGCGGTGCCTGGATCCGATCACCCGAGTCGTGGGTGCCCGGTTCCAGGAGCTGTTCGCCTACGCCGATCGTGCGGCCCACCACCTCGAGGTGGGCGACCAGGACGATGACGACGAGGTGTACGAGCTTGTCGGCGACCTGTTCGACTTCGAGCCCGTGCTCCGGGATGCGCTGGTTCCTGCTTTGCCGTTCCAACCGGTATGCAGCAAGGACTGCCCGGGACTGTGCTCCGAGTGTGGAGCGCACCTGGCAGAGGACCCGACGCACCATCACGACCAGCTTGACCCACGATGGGCGACGTTGCAGAACATCGCAACGCCTCCCGGCAAACTAGAGAAAAGGAACTGACGTGGCTGTCCCGAAGCGGAAGACGTCGCGATCCAACACCCGTTCGCGTCGTGCGAACTGGAAGGCGACGCCGACCACGCTGACCTCGTGCCCGCAGTGCTCTGCCCCCATGCAGCCGCACATCGCGTGCCCCTCATGTGGCATGTACGCCGGACGCCACTATGGCGTCGCGGAGCGCAGCGAGCACCAGGGCTGACCCGGTCAGCCTGCGGGTGAGCCTTTCCCGGTCCCCCGACGGGGACAGCACCTCGCAGCGACCCGTCGATCGTCTGGCCGCCCACCTGTTGAAGGTGGTCGACGAGAGGATCGGCGAGGCGCTGCTGCTGCGTGCCCTGATGCACCGGTCGTACGCGTACGAGAACGGGGGGCTGCCGAACAACGAGCGGCTGGAGTTCCTGGGGGACTCGGTACTCGGACTCGTGGTCACCGACAGCTTGTATGCCGTGCACCCGGACCTGGCCGAAGGCCAGCTGGCCAAGCTGCGGGCGGCCGTCGTCAACATGCATGCGCTGGCCGAGGTGGCCCGCACACTGAGCCTGGGCGACTACATCTTCCTGGGCCACGGCGAGGAGAGCACCGGGGGACGTGACAAGGCGTCGATCCTGGCCGACACCATGGAAGCCGTCATCGGCGCGGTCTATCTGTCCGCTGGTCTCGCGGCCGCCACCATCTTCGTCCACCATCTGCTCGACCCGCTGATGAAGTCCACCGCCGGCCTGGGCGCCGGGCTGGACTGGAAGACGAGCCTGCAGGAGCTGACCGCCTCGGGGTCGCTGGGTGTGCCGGAGTACCGCGTCACCGAGGAGGGCCCCGACCACGACAAGACCTTCCACGCAGAGTCTGTGGTCGGTTCGGAGGTGCTCGGGTCGGGCTCCGGGCACAGCAAGAAGGAAGCCGAGCAGAAGGCGGCCGCCATCGCATGGACCGAGCTGAACCGCAGAGCCAATGCGGTTCTCTCCAGCGCCGTCGAACCTGCCCGACCGGATGCCGACGACCCTGAGCAGGATGCCTGAGCTTCCCGAGGTCGAGGTCGTCCGTCGCGGACTGCAGGACCACGTCGTCGGTCGCCGCATCGAGAAGGCTGACTTCTTCGGTGCACGAGTGGCCCGCCGCCACCATCCGGGGCCGGTCGATCTCGCAGATCGTCTGCGTGGCAACCTCGTTGACGAGGCTCGACGTCGTGGCAAGTACCTCTGGCTGGTGCTGAAGGCCCCCGATGGTCACCGCCAGGGCCTGATCATCCACCTGGGCATGAGCGGCCAGCTCTTGGTCGAGGCTGCCGATGCCCCTCGCGAGAACCACCTGCACGCGACCTTCGACTTTGCTGATGACGGACCGCAGCTGCGCTTCGTGGACCAACGCACCTTCGGCGGCATGGCCCTCTCCGAGCTGCTACCTGCAGGCATCCCGGCCGGCATCACCCACATCGCGCCGGACCTCCTGGAGCCGGCCTTCGACGAAGGCGCGGTCATCGCGCGGCTGAAGCTGCGGCATACGGCACTCAAGCGGTCCTTGCTGGACCAGGGGCTCGTCTCGGGCATCGGCAACATCTACGCGGACGAGGCGTTGTGGCGCGCGCAGATCCACGGGGAGCGCGAGGCTGCGTCGCTCTCGAAGCCGGTCCTCCGGCGGGTGATCCAGCATGCCCGCGGCGTCATGCTCGAGGCGCTGGGCCAGGGCGGCACGAGCTTCGACTCGTTGTATGTCAACGTCAACGGTGCCAGTGGCTACTTCGACCGGTCGCTGAACGCCTATGGCCGCGAAGGCCGTCCCTGCCCGCGTTGCGGCACGCTCATCCGGCGCGAGGCATTCATGAACCGCTCGTCGTTCTTCTGTCCTCGGTGCCAGCCGCGGCCCAGAGGCGCGGTTATCGTTCTCCGGTGACGAGCTCCGAACTGATGCCGCTGACCATGCCTGACGCACCCGGTAGCTGGGGTGTGTGGCTGGGCGAACGCTGCGGGGGGCAGCTGGCGACCGCATCTGCCCTGGTCGAGGCGATCAAGAACGCGCCACCCTCAGACGCCATGGTGCTGCTGAGGGCGTGGAACGAGGTGTCGATCTCCCTCAACAACGCCATGTCCGCCGCGTCCCTGGTCAGCCAGGTCCACCCTCAGGAGGCGATCCGCTCACAGGCGGAGGCGGCCGAGCAGGAAGGCAACCAGCTCTCGACCGACCTCGGCCTGGATCGCGACCTCTTCGAGATCTTCGCCGCGGCCGACCCCACAGGGCTGGATGACGCGGCGGCCAGGGTCCTGCGTCTGACCCTGCGTGACTTCCGCCGGGCCGGGGTGGACCAGGACGAGCCGACGCGGGCGCGGCTTCGAGAGCTGGCCGACCGTGAGCTTCTCCTCGACCAGGAGTTCGGCAAGAACATCCGCGACGACGTCCGCAGCATCACGGTGACCCCGGACCAGCTGGCCGGCCTGCCGCAGGACTACATCGACGCGCACCCTCTCGACGCTGATGGCCGCGCCACGATCACCACGGACTATCCCGATGTGATCCCGTTCATGACATTCGCCCTGGACGCACGGGCACGGCGCGCCCTGATCGTGCAGTTTCTCAACCGTGCCTGGCCTCTGAACGACGGGGTGCTGCAGGAGCTGCTGGGCGCGAGGGCCGAACATGCCCGGATCCTCGGCTTCGACTCCTGGGCCGACTTCGACGCCGATGTGAAGATGATCGGCCATGGCGGCGCCATCGGGGCTTTTGTTGACGAGATCGCAGCAGCCGCAGAGGAGTCCGGTCGCCGGGACCTGGCGGTACTCCTGGGGCGACTGCGTGCCGATCGTCCCGGGGCCGCTGTGGTGGATCGCGCCGACTCCGCGTTCTACAAAGAGGTCGTGCGACGCGAGCGCTTCGATGTCGACGCCCAGCTGGTGCGCCGGTACTTCGGGTTCGCCAAGGTTCGACAGGGGCTCCTCGATGTCACCGGCAGGCTCTTCGGGTTGAGCTACACCCAGGTGCAGGATGCGGCGTCGTGGCACGAGGACGTTGCGGTGTACGACGTCCAGCTCGACGGGATGCCACTGGGCCGCATCTATCTCGACCTGCATCCACGTGAAGGCAAGTACAAGCACGCCGCACAGTTCGACCTCGTGGCGGGTATCCGCGAACGGCAGCTGCCCGAGGGCGTGCTGGTGTGCAACTTCGGACGCGGGTTGATCGAGCATTCCGACGTCGTAACGCTCTTCCACGAGTTCGGGCATCTGATCCACCACCTGCTCGCCGGGCGCCATGAGTGGGCGAGGTTCTCGGGGGTGGCCACTGAGCGGGACTTCGTCGAGGCTCCGTCACAGCTTCTCGAGGAGTGGGCCTGGGACGCCCGCGTACTGCGCACCTTCGCCACCGACGACGCAGGCAAGCCCATTCCCGAGGCGCTGGTTGCCAAGATGCGTGCTGGCGAGGACTTCGGCAAGGGCTGCTTCACCCGGACCCAGATCTTCTACGCCGCCTCGTCGTACCGCCTGCACCTGGAACCGGTCGAGGACATCAGCGCGCTCGTCACCGAGATCCAGTCGGCCTATGACCTCTTTGCCCAGGTCGAGGGCACCCACTTCCACGCCTCGTTCGGCCATCTCGGCGGCTACTCGTCGGCCTACTACACCTACATGTGGAGCCTTGTCATCGCCAAGGACCTCTTCTCGGCCTTCGACCGTCCGGACCTGTTCGCGCCGGAGACAGCACGGCGCTATCGCGACACGATCCTGGCCGCCGGCGGGAGCAAGGATGCGGCCGAGCTCGTTGCCGACTTCCTTGGGCGCCCCTACAACATCGAGGCCTTCAGCACCTGGCTGCAGGAAGCGCCCTACCCCTCAGAGGGGTAGCGAACACCCAGATCGGCACGCGCCCGGTCGACCAGCTCGAGGGCTGCGATCGTCTCGGCGTGCGGAGCCAGAGGACTCTCGAGCAACCCGGCGCGGAGGCACCGTTCGACCTCCTGGACCTGCGGGCCGTATGCCGTGCCCTCACCTTCCACTCTTGACTCACCCTCCGATGTGGTGACCACGAGCCGCTCCGGGTTGACGAACCAGGGCTCGACCGACATCGAGCCGGTGGTCCCGATGACCGTGGCTCGACCAGGTGCCCATGCCGTTGTTGCGCAGCGCAGCTGGGCGACCGCGCCCGACCGGTAGCCCCATTGCAGAGCGGCGACGGCATCCGAGCCGGTGGGGGAGAGCGTGCCGAGCACCTGCTGGAGGTCGGGGTGGCCGAGGAAGAGCAACGCGAAGTGGATCGGGTAGATGCCGAGGTCCAGCAGTGCGCCGCCCCCGTTTGCGAGGTCGTACAGCCGATGGGTCGGGTCGAACGCGACCTCGATCGAGAAGTCGGCTTGGATTGCCACCACGTCTCCGATGACACCGCGGGTGACAATCTCGTGGGCCTTGAGAATGAGCGGGTTGGCGCGCATCCACACTGCTTCCATCGCGAAGACGCCCTTCTGCCGGGCCGCCGTCAGCACCTCGCCTGCATGGGCCGCGTTGAGGGCCAACGGCTTTTCGATCAGAACATGCTTGCCTGCCTCGATCGCCATCAATGCCTGTTCGCGATGGAAAGGGTGCGTGGTGGCTACATAGACGATGTCGACGTCGGGATCCTCGACCACAACCCGGTAGTCGCCATGGCTGTGGCTCGCGCCGAATTGTGCGGCGAAGGCGGCCGCCCGCCCGGCGTCGCGTGCCGCGACGGCATACAGCGTGTTGTTGCCGTGAATCAGGTCAGCGGCCATCGAGGCGGCGATACCCCCGGCGCCCAGGAAGCCCCATCGGATAGGTCGCTCTGCTGTGATCTGGGACACATCTGGAGCCTATGCCAGGGTGAACACGCCTGGCACGCGTGCTCGCTGTGCAGGCACCCTGGGCACGGACTATCCGAATTCTGCAAATGTAACTAGTTCCTCCCGTTGACCTGCCCCGATGCCAGGTGAGACTCTGGGAGAGCCCCAGGGACGGTTGGAGCCAGGGGAGTCCGCAAAGGTGTTGTCCATCGCCCTTCGCACGTGCGAAGGAACCCGTCGGAGTTGGTATGGCCAAGGCAATATTGGGTCAGCGCGTTTATCGGGACGATCGTCTGGTCCTGGAGACCGCTCGGCTGAGGTCGCGGGTTCGCGATCTCGAGGCCGTGATTGAAGACTTGCAGAATGACAATGACAGGCTCCGTGAAGGTTCTCGCTCAAGGGTCGGGGCGCTCCGCGAATCCGTTCACTGAGCACAGTTGAGGGCATCTGCCCCATGCTTGGCGCTTCTCGCCGCTACAGTGATGCCGTTCATCGCCGGCCCAGAGGAGCTCATCGCTCGTGTACGTCAAGAGCCTGACCCTGCGCGGCTTCAAGTCGTTCGCGTCGGCAACCACGTTGCGTCTCGAGCCGGGCATCACGTGCATCGTCGGCCCGAACGGCTCCGGTAAGTCCAACGTCGTCGACGCCCTCGCCTGGGTCATGGGCGAGCAGGGTGCCAAGAGCCTTCGCGGCGGCAAGATGGAGGACGTCATCTTCGCCGGCACCTCGGCCCGTGCTCCGCTCGGGCGTGCTGAGGTCTCGTTGACCATCGACAACTCCGACGGCGCACTGCCGATCGACTACACCGAGGTCACCATCGCGCGGACGATGTTTCGCAACGGAGGCTCCGAGTACGCGATCAACGGCACGGCCTGCCGGCTGCTGGACATCCAGGAGCTTCTGGCCGACTCCGGCATCGGCCGCGAGATGCACGTCATCGTCGGGCAGGGGCAGCTCGACGCCGTCCTGCGCGCTACTCCTGAGGAGCGACGGGGCTTCATCGAGGAGGCCGCCGGCGTCCTGAAGCACCGCAAGCGCAAGGAACGTGCGTTGCGCAAGATGGAGGCGATGGAAGCCAACCTCACCCGGGTCAAGGACCTCACCGGTGAGATCCGCCGTCAGCTGGGACCACTTGGTCGCCAGGCCGAGGCTGCCCGCAAGTCCGCAACGATCCAGGCGCGAGCCCGCGACGCACGCCTTCGACTGCTTGCCGACGACCTGACCCAGCTGACCAGCACCCTCGACCAAGAGGTCGCCGACGAGACCGCGGTGATCGCTCGGCGAACCGAGGTCGAAGAGGCTCTGTCCGGCGTTCGCTCGCGACTGGCTGCCCTTGAGATCGAGGCGCAGGATGCGGCCCCGCTTGTGGCTCGTGCGCAGGAACGATGGTTCTCCCTGTCCTCGCTGCGCGAGCGCCTGATCGCAACCGGGTCGCTGGCAGCCGAGCGCGTCCGACTGCTCTCGGAGGACGAGGGCGAGGCCGTCGTCAACAGCTCGCGCGATCCCGAGCAGCTGCGTGCGCAGGCTGCCTCGGTGCGACAGCAGGAGCAGTCGCTGATGGCCGAGACCACCCAGGCCAAAGAGGCGCTGGACGCGGCGGTCGCCCGTCGCGCCGAGATCGAGATGGCGTATGCCGCGGAGACCGCGCGTCTCACCCGACTCGCCCGTGCCGCCGCGGATCGTCGTGAGGGGTTGGCCAAGCTGGCCGGTCAGGTGGGCGCACACCGTAGCCGGATCGAGGCCGGCGAGGCCGAGATCGGCCGGCTGCAGCAGGCCGTCGAACAAGGCAGGGGCCGTGCGGCCCTCGCCGAGAAGGAGTTCGCGGCTCTGGACGCCTCGGTCGCCGTCGACGAAGAGGGCGAACAAGGTCTGGACTCGATCTACGAGCAGGCCGCCGCAGCCCTGGATCTGGCCGAGTCAGAGGTACTGCGGTGGCGCGAGGAAGAGCGGCTCGCCGATCGTGACCGCTCGAGCGCGGGCGCCCGGCTTGATGCTCTCGAGCTCAACCTGAGACGCAAGGATGGCGCCGCCGCGCTTCTCGCCGCGGGCGACCAGGTGCATGGACTGATCGGTTCGGTCGCCGCCCTGTTACAGGTGACGGCCGGACATGAGGCCAGCATTGCCGCCGCCCTGGGATGGGCAGCGGATGCCGTGGCCTTCGACTCCGTGGAGGCGGCGCAAGACGCGGTCACGACGTTGCGTGTGCAGGACGCAGGTCGGGCGGGCCTGCTCGTCGCCGCCACGGCGACCACGGTCGAGGTCGCCGGCTGGCCAAACCTCGGCGGTGGCGCGGTATGGGCACGTGACGTCGTCAGCTGCCCCGAGAGCGTGCGACCCGCGATCGAGCAGCTGCTGGGTCGCATTGCCCTTGCCCCGGATCCGTCCACGGCCCTGGATCTGGTCAATCGTGGTCAGGGCATCACGGCGGTCACCCCCGACGGCGATGTCTACGCGCCGGGCTACGTCCGCGGCGGCAGCGCTTCGGTGCCCAGCCTGATCGAGACCCAGGCGGCGGTCGACGAGACGCGGGGCAAGGTCAAGGAAGCGGTCCGTCGCGGCGAGCAGGCCAAGAGTGCCCTGGCCACCGCGGTCGATCACGTCGCAGCGGCCGAGGGCACGGTGGCGGTCGCCCTCGAGCGCCTGCACGAGTCTGATGCCAGGATGGCGGCCGTTGCTGAGCGGCTGGGGCAGCTCGCGGGCTCCGTCCGCGCGGCACGAGGTGAGTCCGAGCGCATCGAGCGGGCCATCGCAGCGGCCGAGACCGCGCTGGGCAGTGACCGTGCCGACCATCTCGCGCTCAGTGAGAGACTCGAAGCCGCCAGCGCCGAGCCGGGCGAGCAGGATCCCTCCAACGACGAACGTGACCGCCTGGAGCTCGGTGCCACCGAGGCCCGAGCCGCGGAGACCGAGCTTCGACTGACCCTGCGCACCCGCGAGGAGCGGGCCCGGGCCCTGCTGGGTCGGGCCGAGTCGTTGGAGGCAGCAGCTCGCTCCGAGGTCGCGGCCCTAGAGCGGGCAGCGGCGCGACGGGAGCGTCGCAGGCGAGAGGTCACCGTGGCGGACGCCGTCCGCAGCGGCGCGGCATACGCGGTGCAGGGGGTGGCTCGAGCGCTTGAGCAGGCGACGTCCGAAAGGGCCGGAGCCGAGCTCGGGCGCACCGAGCGTGATGGCGCGCTGACCCTCGTGCGGCGTGAGATCGGGGTACTGGGCGACCAGCTGCGCGACCTCACCGACTCGGTCCATCGCGACGAGGTGGCACGCACCCAGCAGCGGCTGCGCATCGAGACCTTGCAGACCAAGGCGGTCGAGGAGCTGGGGATCGACCCCGACGAACTCGTCGAGGACTTCGGCCCCCATCAGCTGGTGCCGGTGATCGCCGACCCCGATGACCCCGTCGACGAGTCTGATGGCTCTGAAGGTTCGGTTGATCGGCCGGCCTCGGTCCCGTACGTGCGCGACGTGCAGGTCAAACGCCTGCGCTCCGCCGAGCGCAAGCTCTCCAGCATCGGCCGGGTCAACCCACTGGCGCTGGAGGAGTATGCCGCGCTGGAGGAACGCCACAAGTTCCTGACCGAGCAGCTCGAGGACCTCAAGAGCTCCAAGCGCGACCTCATGGAGATCGTCCGTGAGGTCGACGAGCGCGTCGAGAAGGTCTTTACCGAGGCGTACTACGACACCGCAGCCCAGTTTGAAGGTGTCTTCAGCCGGCTGTTCCCCGGAGGTGAGGGCCGACTGGTTCTCACCGACCCCGACAACATGCTGACCACGGGGATCGAGGTCGAGGCCCGACCACCGGGCAAGAAGATCAAGCGCCTCTCACTGCTGTCCGGGGGCGAGCGCGCGCTGGTGGCCGTGGCCCTGCTGGTCAGCATCTTCAAGGCGCGGCCGAGCCCGTTCTACATCATGGACGAGGTCGAGTCTTCCCTGGACGACGCCAACCTGGGCCGCCTGATCATGCTGCTGGAGGAGCTGCGCGCGTCCAGCCAGCTGATCGTCATCACCCATCAGAAGCGCACGATGGAGATCGCGGACGCGCTCTATGGCGTCACGATGCGAGGCGACGGCGTGACGACGGTTGTCTCGCAGCGGATCCGGGACGTCCAGATCGCCTGAGGGTGAATCGATCTTGGATTCGCCTTGCGGGCGATCAGGGGGCAGGCTTGGCACATGGTGATCCTGATAGTCGGAATGCTGCTGTGTCTCCTCCTTGCAGTGGCTGTGGTGGGCATGGTCGCAATTCCTGCCCGCCGCGAGGGACGTGACCTGCTGACGCCCAAGGG
>DATCQG010000194.1:0-2302 GCA_036569625.1 Dermatophilaceae bacterium
GATGATCCGCAACAATCACGGTGACGGGGACGCCCAGTCGCTCTGGAACGGCCGTGGGCGAGACGGCTGGCGCCTGCGACGGAGACGGCGCCGCAGCGAGGCCGGGCGGCAGCGGAGCGCTCGAGAGCGTCCGCCCCGCCCGGCCGTGACCGAAGTAGTAGTTGCCGAGGACTGTCGCTGAAACGGCCAACAGCATGATGCCCAAGACGGTCAGTACGACGGCGACCTTTCGACTAGGCGACACCATGACGGCGGCGCAGCCCGAACCCTGCCCCGAGCAAGAGGAACGCAGCGAAGCCTGTCAGACCCCCGAGGGCCAACTGTCCGCTCGTGTCGGCTTGCCCAGCTCCAGCAGCCATGGGCAGCGGGTTGGCTGCCTCGGCCACGACACCCAGGGCGCTCACCGGCGCCTCGGCCACAACACCGAGGACACTCACCGATGGAACGACGACCGGCGGAACGCTCACCGGCGGAACGCTCACCGGCGGAACGACGGGTGTGTTGGGAAGACAGCCGGTGTGGGCCGGGTTGCTACGCCCGATGCCGTGCTGGCGAGACCGCCGGCCAGCGTCAAGCCCAGCGCAGCGGTGACAATCCCTATGCGCGCCGTTCGGCGCAGATGTGTTCTTGGATGGGACATGTGGCACCCCTCTTACCTCTGGTCGAGTCCACGTCCGACACCTGGGGCAATTCACCACGTCCGTGGAACTCATCTGTTGACCAGTCCACGTCCGTGGACTCATCATTTGGGCCAGCCTTTAACTGGTCATTGCCAAATCATTAACTAGTCTTTAACTGATGAGTATTGACTACTCAGTGACTACTCTGTATTTTACGCCGCCCGCAAGTTAATTGACCCACGCACGTGGCGTACGAGACATCCCCGCCAGATCCAGTGGGGTGAAATGTGCCAATTGAGGCCGAGATGTCGCTTCCCCTGGGAGGGAGAGCTCCGACCAGGTGCCAATCCCCGAGAGCCTCGATCACGTCGGGCGGGCCCACACCGGGGAGTGGGAGTAGCTCACGTGACAGTGTCCTTGGGTGGCTTCGCGGTCTACAGCCCTTAGGCTCACTCGCGTGAGGGAACAGGTGGACGGGAGCGCTCAGGGGAGCCCGCCCGTCAGTGACCGCATCTGGACCCCTCCCAACGTCCTGTCCATGTTGCGGCTCGTCGTCGTCCCAGTCTTCCTGTGGCTGATCCTGAGCCACGACGACGGCTGGGCCGTGGTGGTCCTGACGCTCTCGGGCGTGAGCGACTACTTCGACGGCAAGATCGCCCGCAAGTACAACCTCGTCTCGCGTGTCGGCCAGCTGCTCGACCCGTTGGCCGACCGGCTGTACATCCTTTCCACCCTGTTCGGCCTGGCGTGGCGAGAGATCATTCCTTGGTGGCTGGTCGTGATCCTGGTGAGCCGCGAAGTCTTCGGGACGGCACTGCTGCTGGTGGTGCGCCACTACGGCTACCGTGCGCTGCCGGTTCATTTCATCGGCAAGGCGGCCACCTTCGACCTGCTGTATGCCTTTCCCCTGATCCTTCTCGGGCAGGGAGACGGCATGTTCGCCACGCTGGCGCTGCCGATTGGCTGGGCGTTCGCATGGTGGGGCACGGCCCTCTACTGGGTCGCCGGAGTCATGTATGCGATCCAGACCCGGGACGTCGTGCGCTCGTCCAGGGAGCCCGGCAGGTGAGCGCGGGAAGGAGTGACCGACCCGACGCGTCGATGACCCTGATCACCGAGATGATGCAGCGTCCACTCGACCCCGGTTACGCCGCGGCGGCAGAGAGCCGAAAACAGTCCGGGCTTCCGCCCGCGACCAGCCATCGCGGCCCCATGCTGGTCATCTTCGCCGTTCTGATCGGGGCCCTGCTCGCGACATCCGCCCTTGCCCTGCGTGCCCCCACAACAAGTGCCAGCCAGATCAAGGGCGCACTGGTCGGTCGGATCGAGGCCAGCCGCTCCCACGCCGATGCCCAGACCCACGTCATCGCCCGCTTGCGCAGCGAGATCGACACCATGCAGGCGGCGGCTTTGACCCAGCAGAGCCAGGGTGGTCTCGCGGAGGACCTCTCGAAGCTTGAGCTCGCCGCCGGGACCGTGTCGGTCACCGGCCCCGGTCTCGTGCTCACCGTCGATGACGCGGCGGCGCTGGTCAATGCGAAGGACTCCAACGTCGACCCGCATGCTGCGAACGTCCCTGACCAGGGGAAAGTGATCGCGAGAGACCTGCAGATCATCGTCAACGGTCTGTGGCAGGCCGGGGCGGAGGCCATCTCGGTCAACGGGCACCGGCTCACGGCACG
>DATCQG010000195.1:0-3421 GCA_036569625.1 Dermatophilaceae bacterium
CCGTGCTCACCGGTGATCGAGCCGCCGTACTCGATGCACAGGTCCACGATCGCGCCCGAGACCTGCTCGGCCCGGCCGGACTCGCCCGGCACCGCGTCGTCGAACAGCACCAGCGGGTGCAGGTTGCCGTCGCCGGCGTGGAAGACGTTGGCGACACGCACGCCTGCTTCCTGCGAGATCGCCGCGATGCGCCGCAGCACCTCCGGTAGCGCGGTCCTCGGGATGACACCGTCCTGGACGATGTAGTCGGGACTGATCCGCCCGACCGCGGCGAAGGCGGACTTGCGCCCCTTCCAGAACAAGGCCCGCTCGGCGTCATCGGCCGCGATGCGGATCTCGAACGCGCCGTTGTCGCGGCAGAACGCCTCCACCTGGTCGAACTGGTGCTCCACCTCCGCGGCCGGCCCGTCGAGCTCGACGATGAGCACGGCACCTGCACCGTCCGGGTATCCGCAGTGGACCGCTGCCTCCGCGGCCTCGATCGCGAGCGCGTCCATCATCTCGATCGCCGCCGGGATCACCCCGGCGCCGATGATCGTGGACACGGCCGCACCGGCCTGGTCGGTATGCGGGAAGGCCGCGAGCAGGGTGCGCACGGCCTCGGGCGTGCGCATCAGCCGGACGGTGACCTTGGTGGCGATGCCAAGGGTCCCCTCCGATCCCACGATCGCGCCCAGGAGGTCGTAGCCCGGTGCGTCGACCGCCTTGCCGCCGATCTGCACGACATCGCCCCCGGGCGTCACCAGCTCGAGCCCGGTGACGTGGTTGGTGGTGAAGCCATACTTCAGGCAGTGCGCGCCACCGGAGTTCTCGGCGACGTTGCCACCGATCGAGCAGACTTGTTGGCTCGAGGGATCAGGGGCGTAGTAGTAGCCCTGCGGAAGGGCTTCCCGGGTCAGCTGGAGGTTGATGACGCCGGGCTCGACGACGGCCCGCTGGTTGGCCCGGTCGATCTCGAGGACTTCACGCATCCTGGACATCACGATCAGCACGCCGTCCGCATGCGGGAGCGCCCCGCCGGAGAGGCCGGTGCCCGATCCTCGCGCCACGAACGGAACCTTGGCTGCGGCGCACGCCCGGACCACGGCGGCCACGTGCGCCGTCGTCTCGACCAGCACCACGAGCGCGGGCGTCACCTTGTAGTGCGCCAGTCCGTCGCACTCGTACGTGCGCAGACGCTGGTGGTCCGTGATGATCGCGTCGTCACCCAGGAGGGGGCGCAACTGGTCCGCGAGCCCGCGCGCATCCATACGTCACGGCATCCGCTCGTATGCCGGGAGGGTGAGAAACTCGGCGAAGTCGTCGGCAATGGCGACGTCCACGAACGTGGCGCGCGCCTGCGCGTAGTCACCGGGCTCCCCGGGCAGCTTGGCGATCTCCTCGTCGACGATGCGCTCGACCAGCTCGCGACTCACCACCTCAGCGGTGTCGGCGAGCACGATGTCGTTGTGCAGCCACTGCCACACCTGCGAGCGCGAGATCTCCGCTGTGGCCGCGTCCTCCATCAGGTTGAAAATGGCCACCGCTCCCGTTCCGTGCAACCAGGACTCGAGGTACTGGATGCCGACGCTGATGTTGTTGCGAAGCCCGGCCTCGGTCACCTCGCCGGGCGTCGCGGCGACGTCCAGCAGCTGTTCGGCGGTGACGTGAACGTCCTCGCGAAGCTTGTCGAGCTGGTTGGGTCGCTCTCCCAGCACTTTGGTGAACGCCGCGTTGCACACCTCAACCATGCCCGGGTGCGCGACCCAGGATCCGTCGAACCCGGCGCCTGCCTCGCGGGTCTTGTCGTCCTCGACCTTGGCGAAGGCGGCCTCGTTGACCTCGGGGTCCTTGCTGGGGATAAAGGCGGCCATGCCACCGATCGCATGGGCGCCGCGCTTGTGGCAGGACCGCACGAGCAGCTCGGAGTAGCTGCGCATGAAGGGCACCGTCATCGTGACCTGGGCGCGGTCCGGCAGCAGGAAGTCGCGTCCGCGGGTCCGGAACTTCTTGATGACGCTGAAGATGTAGTCCCAGCGACCGGCGTTGAGCCCCGAGGAGTGCTCGCGCAGCTCGTAGAGGATCTCTTCCATCTCGAACGCGGCCGGATATGTCTCGATGAGGACCGTGGCTCGGATGGTGCCTGCAGGGATGCCGAGGGCTTCCTGGGCGCGGACGAACACGTCGTTCCAGAGCCGGGCCTCGAGGTGGCTCTCCAACTTGGCGAGATAGAAGTACGGACCCTTGCCCGCGTCGATCTGGCGCTGGGCGCAGTGGAAGAAGTAGAGACCGAAGTCGACGAGCCCGCCGGACATCGGATGTCCGTCCACAACGATGTGTTTCTCGGGCAGGTGCCAGCCGCGCGGCCTGACGACGATCGTGGCGAGGTCCTCCCCGAGCGCATAGGACTTGCCCTCGGGCGAGGTGAAGTCGACGGTGCGATCGAGGGCGTCTCGCAGGTTGAGCTGACCTTCGACGACGTTGGCCCACGCGGGTGTCGACGCGTCCTCGAAGTCCGCCAACCAGACCTTGGCCCCGGAGTTGAGGGCGTTGATGGTCATCTTGCGGTCGGTCGGGCCGGTGATCTCGACGCGACGGTCGACCAGGCCGGGCGCCGGTGGTGCGACCTGCCAGTCGCCCTCGCGGATCTCGCGAGTCTCGGGCAGGAAGTCCAGGGTTCCGCCGCGGGCCAGCTCGGCGTACCGGTCCTCCCGCGCCTGGAGCAGCTCCAGCCGACGAGCGTCGAAGGTCCGATGGAGGTCGGCGAGGAAGGCCAGCGCCGGCGTGGTGAGCACGTCGTCGTAGCGCTCGCCGTGGTCGCCGGTGATCTGCAGGCCGTCGGGGGTCGTCATTGATGCTCCTCGTGTCATTGCTTCCGCAATGCGGAATTCAATTCTCTGTCCTTAGAACTGTAGACAGGCTTGAAGACGAGGTCAACGTTCAGCGACGCCCAGATGCCGGGCCCGACTTGGACCGGGGCTGGCCTGAAGCAAGGTCGTCCGAGAGCCCCCGGGCGGCGTCGGTCAACAGCGGGACGGCCCGGGCCACCAGGTCGTCGGTCATGCGCGTGGCCGGCCCGGAGACCGACAGGGCGATCCGTGACGGGGCCCGGGGCACCGCGACGGCGACGCAACGCACTCCCAGCTCGTGCTCTCCATCGTCCGTGGCATATCCGTGCTCCAGCACCTGCTCCAGCTGGGCGGCGAACGCCTGCCGGTCGGTGATGCTGTGCTCGGTGTGAGCGTGCATGCCCGTGCGGCTCAGCAGCGCCTGGACGTCCGCCGGGTCGATCAGGGCCAACAGCGCCTTGCCCACCGCGGTGCAGTGCGGCGAGACCCGTCGTCCGACCTCGGTGAACATGCGCATGGACTGCCGGGACTGGACCTGCCCGACGTAGACGATCTGGTCACCGTCGAGCATGGCCAGGTTCGCCGACTCGCCG
>DATCQG010000196.1:0-1776 GCA_036569625.1 Dermatophilaceae bacterium
CGACAATCCTCACCCTCGTCGAGCCCTAACCACCCTGACATGTGATCTGGACAGATGTGGGCGGGGAGTGCTCCTTGCCTAGGTCACGAAGCCGATACATCAGGCGGTCGTGACTGCCGGCACTGTCACCATCACTCGCCCTCAGTGTCATCCTCCACTCGCCCTCAGTGTCATCCTCACAGGCTCAGGGACTGTGCGTGTCGTCCAGCCGGGCCACGCCGATCTTGGCGTCGGCCATGCCGTAGAAGACATAGCGCACCCCCTCGACGGACTCGATGGCAGTCGGGAAGACGACGTTCGAGACGATGCCGTTGCGTTCGTCCTCCGTCTCCGGGGCAAGGATGGGCTTGTCCGTGCGGGCCATCACCCGCGAGGGGTTGTCGGCGTCGAGCAGCATGGCCCCGGCAACATAGCTCACATTCTGGGTGGTCGGGTCGAAGCCGTCGGGTATCTGGCCGGTGACACCATGATGGATGAGGAGCCAGCCCTCGTCGACTCGGATCGGGGGCGGCCCCGCACCGATCTTGAGCTGCTCGTAGGCGAACACGGCAGCGCGACGATCCGGTGGTTCTCCGGCCTGGTGAGTGCGCGGACGTCAGCAGGGGCCAGGTCGACCGGGACGTAGGAGATCCAGATGCCGGGCCTCGCGTCGCTCAAGCCGGCCGGCAGATGCTCGATCTCCCCTGGACGGACCCAGCCGATGTTCCACATGGGACGATGCAGCATTGCGTAGGCCAGGCGACCGTCGGGGTCGAGCACCGGCTCGGGAAAGAACACCGCATCCTTGTCGGGAAACAGGCACAGGTCCGTGTCCAGATCGGGTTGGTAGGAGAACTGCACCGGGCCCAGACGCCGCCAACGCTCAAGGTCCTCGGAGACCGCCAGCGCCAGCCGCGGGCCGAGCGGGCCGAAGGCGACGTAGGTCATGAGGTGCACCCCCAGACTCGGCACCCAGGTGACTCTGGGGTCTTCGACTCCGGCGTTTTCGGCGCCGCGCTCCCACCCTGCGTCCGGGGCCAGAACGACCCCACGCCGCTCGACTCCAACGGGAACCCCGTCGCTGACGACGACCTCGGCGAAGCCGATCCTCGAGACGTTGCCGTCCGCGACAATGCGCGGCAGCAGGTGCAACCGGCCGTCTGGCGTGCGCCCGCTGCCGGGGTTGAGTACCCCCATGGCCTCGAGCGGGTTGCCAGGTTCGGGGGTCATGACAACGCCGAGGCGGGTCAGGGTGTACGGGACGGTGGTCCGGGCGGGCAAGCCGATCAGCCTTTCACACCCGAGCCAAGCTCAGACGAGGTGAAGTGTTCCTGGAACGCCACGAACAGCGCGACCGCCGGAGCCGCGAGGACGACGGCGCCGGCCAGGATCGCGCCATAGGGGTTGGCGGCGCGCCCGGCGATCGTGGTGATGCCACGAAGGGAATCTTCGCGTCAGAGGCCTAAGAATTGGTGCCGAGGGCGGGACTTGAACCCGCTTTGTGCGTGCTCATCCGGGGGAATCGACTTCACTCTGTTCACATGAGTTGGTCCTAGTTGAGTTGAGCTGGTCTTTTTGGTGGCCTGCAGGCCACACCCCCGGACACGCAACCTCCTGTTCGAGAAGGGAGTGCGGGACCGCCTGACTCCGCCGTTCAACACCTCGCACTAGAACAAATGGGGGTGGCCTACAGCGATCACAACGGGGTCGACTTAGGCACACCTAATCAAGTGGGACCCACCGCATCAAGTGGGACCCACCGCGACCGCGACCGCGACCGCGAACTCCCCGCTAAGG
>DATCQG010000197.1:0-2205 GCA_036569625.1 Dermatophilaceae bacterium
CGTCAGCGGTTGGACACTTGAGCCGGTGTTGACCTGTCCGACCATGGCTGACGTCGCCTGACTCGGCATGTAGGGGACGATCGCCTTCCCCCAGCTGACCAGGCCCAGGAGGAGCCCCAACAACGGCTCGAGAATCCAGGCCGCGCCCACGGTAATCAGGATCGCGGCGACCTGGTTGGGGATCAGGATGCCCGCACCCAGCCCGAGAAGCGACCAGAGGCCGAGGACCAGCAGGCTCAACGCCAGGGCGCGGGCGATCGGCCCAGCCTCCGGGAGCGGTGAGAAACCCTTGATGGCGATGACCGTCCCGCCGACGCCCACGGAGCCGACCAGGAACACGATCCCGTAGAAGGCACCGATGCCCAGCAGGGAGGCCACCTTCGCAACCATGACCCGGACCCGCTTCGGGGTGGACAGGAAGGTGCTGGTGATCGTCTTGTGGCGATACTCCGAGCCGATCGCCATCACGCCGACGACAAGGGTGAGCAGGTAGGCGAGGCTCAGGCCGGCGGTGTAGACGGTCGAGACCATCGCAGTGTTGTCAAGGCCGGGGAACGCCGGGCCGCCGCCGCTGCCGCCTTGCTGTCTGGAGCCTGGCACGAATAGCGCGAAGATGACTGAGAACAGAGCGCCGGCAAGGAACACGCCGATAGCCATGCCCCACCACATCCGGGTGGTGAAGAACTTGCGGAACTCGGCCTTGACTGCGCCACCCATCAGGGCCTCGCTCCTTCGTATGGGGCGGCCGGGATGGTCGCGGGTGTGTCCTGGCCGGATGTGCTGCTGCCGTCGGTGCTCCCGGCGCGGTTGCGGTTGCGGTTCTCCGGGGTCTCGGTCAGCTCGAAGAAGAGGGCCTCCAGATCGGTCTGGTAGGCGCGCAGCTCGTGGATAGGCAGGCCGGCACTCAGGGCGATGTCGCCCACGCGGGACATGTCGTCGCCGGTCGCCTCGAGCATCGTCGCATCCGTGGCATGCGCCTCGACGCCGGCAGCGTTCAGGGCGCTGACCAGCGCTGGGGCGCTGGTGGTTCGGACGATGGAGCGCTTCTCTCCATGGAGGTCCGCGACCGAGCCCTGCTGGATGAGCCGCCCGTTGGCGATGATGACGACGTCGTCGACGGTCTGCTCCACCTCGGAGAGCATGTGGCTCGAGATCAGGATCGTCTTGCCCTGGCCGCTCAGGTGCCGCAAGAGCATCCGCAGCCACCGAATGCCTTCAGGGTCAAGGCCGTTGGCCGGCTCGTCAAGGAGAAGCACCTGGGGGTCGCCGAGCATCGCCGCCGCCAGGCCGAGACGCTGACGCATGCCCATGGAGTAGCCGCCGGCTCGTTGGCGGGCCGCAGCCGGGATACCGACCATCTCGAGCATCTCGTCCACCCTCTTGCTGTCCACACCGGCGGTGTCGGCCAGGATTCGCAGGTGGTTGCGGCCCGATCGACCCGGATGGAAGTTCGTGGCCTCGAGCGCGGACCCGACGATGCGCATCGGTGTCGCGATCTCGCTGTAGCGCTGGCCGCCGATCGTTGCTGCGCCGCCGGTTGGTCTGACCAGACCCAGCAGCATGCGCAGCGTGGTGGTCTTGCCGGCCCCGTTCGGTCCCAGGAAGCCGGTGATCCGTCCGGGCTCGACGGAGAAGCTGAGGTCGTCAACCGCGGTGAGGCTGCCGAACTTCTTGGTCAGGTTGCGCACCTCGATGCGTGTCCCTGCCCTTGTGTCATCAGTCATCTGCTCTCCCCAGTGTTCATGAGGTCACCCAACCACGCTCGCTCGAAGCGAGCGCGCGGGCCTCAGCGATCGCTCAGCCTTCGGACGAAGGCGAGACCTGCACGTGTCGTCGATCGCGCACACCTTGATGTCGACGATGCCTTCGGTGAGGCCGCGCTCGCGCACGATGTTCTCCGTCAGATCGGTGGGCAGACCGCTGGATCTCCTGGGCCAGCAGACCCACAGCCGCCCCGGCGTGATCGTGGCCGCCATCGCCGGCGCGAACCCGAGCCGCAGGGTGGCCAGGTCGGGAACGAAGGCCAGCACCCCGTCATACCGGCCCTTTCCCGCGCGGGTATGCCGCACCGCGCACTCCCACACTGCCAGATCCGTCCCGGATGGCTGCCCGAGCACCAGGACGCGTGATTCGGCCTTGACTCCGAGCTTGCGGGCCAGGGGCGTGCCCGAGTAGCCGGCGGTCATGGTGAGCAATGTTTGCAGG
>DATCQG010000198.1:0-2727 GCA_036569625.1 Dermatophilaceae bacterium
TTCGACCGTGGTCACGAGCGCAGTCGCGAGATCCTCCACGTGGCAGAACTGCCAGGCCGGGCAGCCGCCCTTGACGGTCAACAACCGAGGGGCCTCGAAGTGTCGGGTGATCACGGTGTCGATGTCCGGACCCACCAGCGCCGCCGGACGCACCACGGTGACGGCAAGACCGGGATGGACCTCGGCCGCAGCCCGCAGGATCTGCTCGACGGCCAACAGGTCACCGACCTGTCCCTCGTCAGGGTCGGCGGCCAGGGGGGCGTCTTCGGGCAAGGGCAACGCGTTGGCCGGCGACGCGCCATACGTCATGGCGCTCGTGACAACCACCAGCCGCGCAACGCCAGTGGCTGCGGCGGAGATCACGACGGTCTGGATCTGGCGGATCGTCCGCTCGCGCCTGGTCCGCGGGCTCGTCCGCAGGTCCGCCGCAAGGTCTGTGCTGGCCGCCACGTGAATCAGGGCGTCGACGTCGCGCAAAGAGGTGGCAAGATCGGGAGAGCCCAGGTCGACCACCCGCCAGTGAGCACCATCGGCGCTGCCCCGCTGGGCATCGAGACCGACCACGGTGCCGATGGCGCCCCCTTCGGCGGCCCGTGCCAGCAGCGCACGCACGATGTGGTCGCCGACCGGTGTCGCGGCACCGGTGACAGCGACGGTCATCGCCTTGCGCCGGGAACGAACCCGGCCCCGAGGGGAACTCACTGCGACCTCCACATGTTTACCTTGAGAGAGCATCCTCTCAGCAGGCAAGGAGCCAGCGTGTCCGATCAACCCCATCCACAGCCGAAAGATCCGGACGAACCCGATTTTGAGGCGATGCTCGCCTCCTTGCTCGGCGGCGCCGACAACCCCGAGGTGGCCAAGGCGCTTGGTGCCATGGGCATCGACAAGATGGACCCCGCCACGATGGGGATGATCGGAGCCCAGCTCAAGGCAATGATGTCCGGCGGCCCGGCTGAGCCGTTCAATCTTGACCTGGCCACCGACATTGCGCGCAAGACGGTTGCAGAACAGGGCGATTCGAGTGTGGGGGGTGCAGCCCGACGCGAGATCGAGCAGGCTGTCCGGATTGCCGTTCTCTGGCTCGACGACGTGACGGACCTGTCGACCTCTACTGGCGCGGTCCACGCATGGAGCCGCGCCGAATGGGTCGACCAGACGATGCCGATGTGGCGAGAGCTCGTGGAGCCCGTCGCCACCGGTGTGAGCACCGCCGTGGTGGCCGCCATGCGCGCCCAGCTGGGCCAGCTCGGAGCCGGCGATGACCTCTCGCAGATGCCGGGTCTGCCGGCGGGCATGGACACCGGCGCGCTCATGGGCCAGATGGAGCCGATGCTGGCGCGGATGAGCGGGTCGATGTTCGGGGCTCAGGTCGGGCAGGCCGTGGGAGCCCTGGCCGGTGACCTCGTCGGTGGAACCGATGTTGGTCTTCCCCTGGTCCCTGAGCACGGCATCGCGCTCCTGCCGGCCAACATCGAGAGCTTCGCCGAGGGTCTCGAAGTTGACCTGGCCGAGGTGCGGCTGTATCTCGCTGTGCGCGAGGCCGCGCGGGTGCGCCTCTTCGCCGAGGTCCCCTGGCTCGGCCCGCAGCTGATCGCCGCCGTTCAGGCCTATGCCCGCGACATCAGCATCGACACCGAGGGCATCGAGTCGGCTCTGCAGTCCATCGATCCCTCTGATCCCGCCGCGATGCAGTCGGCTCTCTCGAACTCGCTGTTCGCACCGGAACCGAGCCCCGCGCAGCTCTCGGCTCTCGCCCTGCTCGAGACCTACCTCGCCCTCGTCGAAGGCTGGGTGGACGTGGTGGCTGACCGTGCGGCGAGCAAGCATCTGCCCCACGCGGCGGCGCTGGGCGAGGCGGTCCGGCGGCGGCGGGCCTCCGGCGGTCCGGCCGAGCGGGTCTTCAGCCAGCTGGTCGGGCTGGAGCTGCGCCCACGTCGGCTGCGCGACGCTGCGAACCTGTTTGCCGCACTGGAGTCCAAGGGGGGTTCAGCAGCCCGTGACGGTGCATGGGCGCACCCAGACGTGGCTCCGACGACGGCGGACCTCGACGACCCGCTCGGTTACGTCGAACGGTTCAGCTCCGGTGAAACCAGGGACGAGATGGACGCGGCGCTGGATGCCCTGCTCGCCGAAGGGGACTCCACCAACCCGTAGGTTGTGCCGGTGAGTCTCCCCACGGCATACCGGCTCCTGCACCAGAACGCGTCCCGGCAGCTCTCCACCTGGACGGCACCCGACCAGGCCCAGGAGAGGCTCCGGACCGGATATCTAGCCCACCTGGCCGCGCACCCCGACGCGATGTGGAAGCGTGGTCCATCAGCCCATTTCACCGCCAGCTGCCTCGTGCTCGACCCCACCGGCTCGCGAACGCTGTTGACCCTGCACAAGAAGGCGGGCCTGTGGTTCCAGCTCGGTGGGCACTTCGAGCCCGGGGACTCCGACGCCCACTCAGCCGCGCAGCGCGAGGCCCGCGAGGAGTCGGGCATCCCCAGCCTCGTCGCGCGCCCTGAGCTGGTTCAGCTGGACCGGCACCATCTGGTCGGCTCGTTCGGCCGATGCCGTGAGCACCTGGACCTGCGGTTCCTCGCGGTCGCTGACGCCTCCGCCGAGCTCGCGGTCAGCCGCGAGTCCCTGGACGTTCGATGGTGGCCCACGGATGCGCTCCCGGAGGAGACCCGTGACGAGCTCGAACCACTCGTGGCATGCGCCCGGGCGATGCTCGGC
>DATCQG010000199.1:0-2057 GCA_036569625.1 Dermatophilaceae bacterium
GTGCAGCGCCGCCCGCGACACTAGGTCGACCGGCCGCCCGAACAGCTCCGACAACTCGTCTGACAGGTCCTCAATCTCCCAGCCGAGCCGCCGACCGGGCTGCAGCTCGTACAGGACGTCCACGTCACTCGACGGGTCGGCTGTCCCCCGGGCCACCGAACCGAAGATCATCAGTCGGGCGATGCCATAACGCGCGCAGACGGCAGCCAGCCGCACCTTGTCTACGGTCACACCTGCCACGATCACTCTCCAAGGCTAGCCCCCGCTCGCACCCGACGGCCCGACCGCCGAGCCCGGCGCGTGCAAAGGGTCGCAACAGTCTGCGGACAACAGGGCTCACCAAGGTCACCAAGGTCACCAAGGTCACCAAGGTCATCGATCGTGCGTGCCGGCCGCAGTTGTCCGTCACCGTTGGCCCTTTTCCAGCGCCCTTGTGGTCAAGTGGTGGTGAACGGTGGAACCAGTGCGATATCGGAGCAGGTCAGAGCGGTGCGTGGTGCGCTCTTGAAAACCGCTAGGGGTGCAAGCTCCTCGAGGGTTCGAATCCCTCGCCCTCCGCTCTGACCAGCGGTGATGTGCCGCCGCGAGTTGTCGCCGACTGGGTCCGTCTCGCCCACGCATTTGCCTCCTGGCCGTTGGACGCCAACGCTCTCAAGCCGGCAAGGCGAGGTTGCGGTTGCGGAAGGCGATGCCGCCGGCAACGCAAATGACCAGTGAGATGGCGACCAAGGTGATCATGGGAGCCGCAGTGACCTGCACTGCCGGCACCTTGGGCACATGTGTGAACGCTGACAGGTTCTGCACCCAGCGCGGCAGGCCGAGGGTCGCACTGAACAGCGGGCCGAAGAGGATGGACACCACCAGCATCAACCATGACGCTGTGCCCGCCCATCGTGGCAGCAACCCGGTGGCGATGACCACCAAGCTCGCGATCACCAGGACAGCGGGTATCTGTACCAGACCCGCCGAGGTCAGCGTGCCGATCTGCCCGGGAACGTCGCCCACCGCTAGACCTGCCGCAAGTCCCATGCTCAGCGAGAACGCCAGCACGAGTACGAGCGCGCCGAGGCAGGCACTCAACAGCTGGCTGAGGAGCCAACGCGGCCTGCTGACCGCAGCCGACAGAACGAACTCCAGGTGCCCCTCGACCTCTTCGGAGCGCATCAGCAGCAGCACCTGCACGACGTAGATCGCAGCCGCCATTCCGGCCATCTCAAGAATGGCGGTCGGAAACGCGGCGGCAAGATTGTGCGAGCCGCCCATCCGGGCGTACCACGTCATCCTCGTCACCCGTTTCGCTGTGCACCTGGGGTTTCACCGGCAGCCATTACAACTCGATGTTCATCCTCGACATGGAGGTTCTGAAGGGACTTTCGTCCTGAGCCGGCCTGCTCCGATCAAGGGGTCGGCTGCCGGCCGACGAACAGTCGCCGCCCGCAGAGCGCAGGACCTGGTCATACGGACCAGCAGGCAGTCGGACGGGCTCGGGTGAACTTGAAAACCGCGCAGGTGCAAACCCCTCGAGGGTTCGAATCCCTCGTCCTCCTCTCTGGACTGCTGTCACGCGAATGGCGGTGGCTCTTCGAAGGAGCCCGTTTCAGTCCTGTCCCGGCGAGGTTCCGGGCATAATGTCGCTCAGGATCGAAACGCCAGACTGGTTGGGCGGATCGGTGCAGGCCGCCAGGCCGTACGTTCCGCGCATCAGACCGCCGAGAGGATCCAGGGATGCAGCGTCGAGTGCTCATCATGGGCGCCGCAGGGCGCGATTTCCACAACTTCAACGTCACGTATCGGGAGGATCCCCGAGTCGAGGTTGTCGCGTTCACGGCGACTCAGATCCCGTTCATCGACGACCGGATGTACCCGGCGAGCCTCGCCGGTGAGCGCTACCCGGCGGCGCATCCCGATCCACGACGAGAGCATGCTCACGCAGCTGATCAAGGAGCAGAAGATCGACGACGTCATCTTCAGCTACTCGGACGTCAGCCACGAGTACGTGATGCACAAGGCCAGCCAGGTGATGGCCGCGGGCGCGAACTTCGTGCTGCTCGGGCCAG
>DATCQG010000200.1:0-2038 GCA_036569625.1 Dermatophilaceae bacterium
GCATGCACGCGTCTGAGACCGTCAAAACTCATCTCAGGCCAGGCTCATCTCAGAAGGAGCGGCGCATCCTGACCTTGACCGGCCGCCCGTCGGGGTCGTAGAGGAGACGGTAGAGCGGCATGGTCCAAGCCCGCGTGAACCGGGTCAGTGTCCCGTCGTCAACTGGTCGAAGCCGGCCGGGCGGTCGGGCACCCAGGCAGCCGCCGTCATACCAGCGTTGCAGCTCCGTGGCACAGTCCGCGAAGATGGAGAACGTCTCCGCCAGGTCGTGCAGGTCGTCCATCGGCCCGGGACGGTCGAGGTGCTCCCGGGCGAGGTCGAGCCGCAACGCCCGCGCGTACTCGGGGTCGCAGACCGCCGCGGACAACTCGGAGTCGTGGGTCCAGGACCTTCGGTTGAAGTTGTCGGACCCCACCGACGCCCACTGGTCGTCGATGACACAGACCTTGGCGTGCACGTAGACCGGAACACCTGCTGGGCTCTCCAGCCCGTAGAACGCCACTCTTCCCGGTGCCGCCTTGCGTAGCGCGGTCATCGCACGATCGCGCGCGACCAGATTCGGCGGCTTGGAGATGCGACCATCCTGGTCGGGGAAGAGCGGAAGGACGGCTATCAGCCGAAGTTCGGGGTTGCTCCGCAACGCGGTCGTGAACATTGTCGCGACTTCGGGTGACCAGAGGTACTGGTCCTCGATGTAGATCAGGTGGCGTGCCTGCTTGACGGCCTTTCTGTAGCCACGCGCGACGCTGCGTTCTCCCGCAGGTGCGAAGGGGTAGCCACCGGCCCGGCGAGGATAGGTGCGCAGAAGCTGGACGGGATGCGGTCCGGCCGGCTCGGGGTCGGCGCGTTGTGGCGGCAGAGGTGTCATCGCCGCGTTGTCGTGTCGGACCCGGTCCGAAAGCCAGTTCAGGGGGCTGCGGCTGAGCCTCTGGGGGTTTTCCCAACGTTCACGGAACACCGTCTCCACGTCACCGACGGCCGGTCCGCTGATGGCGAGCTGCACGTCATGCCACGGTGGTTGTCGCCCGTAAACCGCCGCCATCGGCTGGGTCTGCGGGTCGCCCCGGTGCGATGCGTCGTCGCAGCGGCCGTGGCACAGGTCGATGCCACCGAGGAAGGCGACGTCGAGCTCGGGCCGGTCGTGATGGCGCAGGACGACGAACTTCTGGTGGTGCGAACCCCCGGTCCGTACCCGCATGTCGAGGAGGCACTGGCCGCCGGCAGCATTGATCTCCTCGCCCAGGTGCCGGTTCTCCGCGGCGGAGAACGCCAAGCGGTCCCAATGGGAGCGCCAGACGAGGCCGCGAACGTCGACGCCGCGCCGGGCCGCGTCAGCGAACACCTTTCCGATTTCTGTGTCTGGGGTGTCGGTGAGGCGCTCGTCGGGGTCGCCGCGCCAGTCAGTGAACATCAGCAGGTCACCGTCGCGCATCTGCGACACCCGGTGGTGCAGCTCCGCGAAGTACGTCGCGCCGTGGATGAGCGGACGCACCAGATTGCCCTCAGTCCACGCCATGTCGCCTCGATGGCGGGTGTCCAGTCGGGTAGAGGGGTTTCCGCGTTCGCGGGAAGTCAGGAACCACTGGGTGGTCGGCACACTCGATCCTTCCCGTCATGTCAGCTCTGCAGTCCATGCGACTGGCAGCGGAGATGGTGACGCAAGTGGTCGGTCCGACCTCAGTCCTTCTTGAAGGCGTCCTTGACTTTCTCGCCGGCCTGTTTGAGGTTGCTCTTGGTCTGGTCGGTCTTGCCTTCACGTTCCATCTGCTCGTCGTCGGTCGCCTTGCCAAGCTGTTCCTTGGCTGCGCCTCCCGTTTCGTCCTTCTTGTTCTTCAGCTTATCGTTTCCAACCCAGCACAGGGCTCCCTTCTCGTCAGGTCCATCAATGGCGTGTGGGGGCAAGTTGGACGATCGTCCACGCCCGCCGTAGCAAGCATCCGTCAGTATGGTGAGACCCCCCGTCAGTAGTAGTGCTTGCGACCGCCGACGGCGCGACCCATGGAGCCCATGACCCACAGGATCGCTCCAATCACCAACA
>DATCQG010000201.1:0-22025 GCA_036569625.1 Dermatophilaceae bacterium
TCACCAGTTCAGCTATCACGTCAAGGATGCGCCGACCATCAGCGACGGTGAGTACGACGCGCTGGTCCGTCGGCTGACCGCGCTCGAGGACGAGTACGCCGAGCTGCGCACCCCCGACAGCCCCACCCAGCAGGTCGGCGCGGCGTTCTCCACGGACTTTGCCGCGGTCGAACATCTCGAGCGGATGCTCAGCCTGGACAACGCCTTCAGCGCCCAGGAGCTCCTGGCATGGGCGGCGCGGGTCGAGCGGGATGTGGCATCCGAAGGCGACGGCACGGCATACCACTATCTGTGCGAGCTCAAGATCGACGGTCTGGCCATCAACCTGCTCTACGAACGTGGTCGGCTGGTCCGCGCGGCGACCCGCGGCGATGGTCGCACCGGCGAGGACGTCACGAACAACGTGCGCACGATCGAAGGCATCCCCCATCAGCTCGCCGGGTCCGATCACCCACAGGCCATCGAGATCCGGGGTGAGGTGTTCTTCCCCGTCGAGGCGTTTGCCGAGCTGAACGCGAGCCTGGTCGAGGCCGGCAAGGCCCCCTTCGCCAACCCACGCAATGCCGCCGCAGGTTCGTTGCGGCAGAAGGACCCCCGGGTCACCGCTACCCGCCCGCTGCGGATGCTCGTTCACGGGATTGGTGCCCGTGAGGGCTTCGCCATGGAACGCCAGAGCCAGTCGTACGACATACTGCGTGGCTGGGGTCTGCCGGTCTCCACCCATTACCAGGTGCTTGACGACGTCGCAGCCGTCCAGACCTACATCGACCACTACGGAGAGCACCGGCACTCGGTCGAGCACGAGCTGGACGGCATCGTCATCAAGATCGACGAGGTGGGCGTTCAGCGTCGTCTCGGGTCGACGTCGCGGGCGCCGCGCTGGGCGATCGCCTACAAGTACCCGCCCGAGGAGGTCACGACCAAGCTCCTGGACATCAGGGTCAACGTCGGCCGGACCGGGCGGGTGACGCCGTTCGGGGTGATGAAGCCGGTCAAGGTCGCCGGGTCCACCGTTGAGATGGCCACGTTGCACAATGCCTTCGAGGTCGTCCGCAAGGGCGTGCTGATCGGCGACACCATCGTCCTGCGCAAGGCCGGCGACGTCATCCCCGAGATCGTGGGACCGGTCGTCGACCTGCGCGACGGGTCCGAGGTCGCCTTCGAGATGCCGACGCACTGCCCCGAATGCGGCACCGTGCTGGCGCCGGAGAAGGAGGGGGACAAGGACATCCGTTGCCCGAACTCCCGGTACTGCCCGGCCCAGCTGCGCGAGCGGCTGTTCGCCCTGGCCTCTCGTGGTGCCTTCGACATCGAGGCGCTGGGGTGGGAGGGCGCGATCGGGCTGCTGGAGGCCAAGGTCCTGGACGACGAGGGCGATCTGTTCGACCTGGCACCCGGACCTGACGGCGACACCACGGCGTCCGTGGCGCGACTCGTGACCGTGCCGCTCTACACCCGGGCCGCCAAGAAGTCCGATCCGCCGGCCGCCATTGTCGACGGTCGGGTGCTCTCGGCCAACGGTGCCAAGCTGATCGCCAACCTGGCCGCAGCCAAGGAGCAGCCCCTCTGGCGGGTTCTGGTGGCGCTCTCGATCCGCCACGTCGGCCCAACCGCGGCCCGGGCGCTGGCCGGGCATTTCACCTCGATGGAGCGGATCCGGGCCGCGTCCCTGGAGGAGCTTTCCGGGGTAGAGGGCGTCGGCCCGGTGATCGCCGAAGCCGTCCAGGAGTGGTTTGCGGTCGACTGGCACGAGGCGATCGTGCAGCGATGGGCGAGAGCCGGAGTGCGGATGGTTGACGAGGTCGATGAGTCGAGGCCCAGGACTCTAGCCGGACTGACCATCGTCGTCACCGGTTCGCTCGAGGGCTTCTCGCGCGACGAGGCCAAGGAGGCCATCGTGACCCGTGGCGGAAAGGCAGCCGGGACGGTGTCGAAGAAGACGGACTACGTGGTGATGGGGGAGAATGCAGGGTCGAAGGCGGAGAAGGCGCAGCAGCTCGGTGTGAAGATCCTTGACGAGGGCGGCTTCGCCCGGCTGCTCGACATCGGGGTCCCGACGGTTGACCCGGACGGCGAGGCGACAGCATGAGTGTCGACCGGGAACGCGACGAGAGTGGTCGCCCGCGCAATGCCCGCCCGCGTGATGCGCTTGGCCGGCCCCTCCCGCGTGGAGACTCCGGAGTTGGCGGTGTGCCCGACGAGCTTGTTCTTCCGCCTGAGGAGAGCCTGCGCGAAGCTCAACGGCTGCTGGACGAAGGCCGTCCGTTCCATGCCCACGAGGTCCTGGAGGCCACGTGGAAGGCAGCTCCGTCCGATGAGCGCGATCTCTGGCAAGGGCTGGCGCAGCTTGCTGTCGGCCTGACCCATGCGCTGCGTGGGAACGATGTCGGAGGCGCGACCCTGCTTCGGCGTGGGGCTGAACGGATCTCTGGCTATGCCGAAGGCAGGCCATACGGCATCGACGTCACGGGACTGCACAGCTGGGCGGAAGGACTGGCCTCGCGGCTGGAAGACCCGTCCGACAACCCCGAGCCGCCCACTGTCCCCAGGCTTCTTGGCGCCCAAGGCCTCTCTCCAGGCGCCCATTAGACTTCAGGACATGTCCGCAATCTCCCGCGACGATGTCGCCCATCTTGCAATGCTCGCGCGCATCGACCTCAGCGACGCCGAGCTCGACAAGATGTCCGGCGAGCTCGCCGTCATCCTTGAGTCCGTCGCGCGCGTGAGCGAGGTTGCCGCCGATGACGTTCCCCCGATGTCGCACCCGCTGCCGCTGACCAACGTGACCAGGCCCGACGTCGTACGACCCAGCCTGACCGCCAAGGAGGCCCTGGCCGCTGCGCCCGCCGTCGACCAGCAGCGCTTCTCCGTCCCGCGGATCCTGGACGAGGACTGACGCCTCCAGGTTGTCCTTCCCGTCGAGCCCTCAACAACCGAGCAGAGGTTAACCTGTGACATCCGACATCACCCGCGTCAGCGCCGCTGAGCTTGCGGATCGCCTGTCCCGCAAAGAGATCAGCGCGGTCGAGGCCACTCAGGCCCATCTCGACCGCATTGCTGGCGTTGACGGTTCGGTCCACGCCTTCCTGCACGTCGACTCGGAGGGCGCGCTCGCGACCGCTCGCGATATCGACAAGCGTCGAGCTGCAGGTGAGGACCTCCATGTCCTGGCCGGGGTGCCGATCGCGGTGAAGGACATCGTCACCACCAAGGGTCTTCCCACGACGGCCGGCTCCCGGATCCTTGAAGGCTGGATCCCACCGTATGACGCCACGATCGTGACCAAGCTCAAGGCCGCCGGGCTGCCCATCCTGGGCAAGACCAACATGGACGAGTTCGCGATGGGCTCTTCCACCGAGCACTCGGCCTACGGCCCGTCGCACAACCCGTGGGATCTCGAGCGGATCCCGGGGGGGTCAGGTGGGGGCTCAGCGGCGGCGGTCGCGTCCTACCAGGCGCCGCTGGCGATCGGCACCGACACCGGAGGATCGATCCGTCAGCCCGCCGCGGTAACGGGCACGGTCGGGACCAAGCCCACCTATGGCGGCGTTTCGCGTTATGGGCTGATCGCCCTCGCCAGCAGCCTGGACCAAGCCGGCCCCGTGACGCGATCGGTGCTGGATGCCGCTCTGCTGCACTCGGTCATCGGCGGTTATGACCGGATGGACTCCACCTCCATCGACGCGCCGGTGCCCCCGGTCATCGCGGCTGCGCGTCGGGCCGACGTCAAAGGCATGCGGATCGGCGTGGTCAAGGAGCTCGGTGGCGAGGGTTACCAGCAGGGTGTCCGCGCTCGCTTCGAGGAGTCCGTTCAGCTGCTCGTCGATGCGGGCGCCGAGGTCGTCGAGGTGTCCTGCCCGAGCTTCGAGTACGCGCTGGCCGCGTACTACCTGATCCTGCCGGCCGAGGCGTCGTCCAACCTGGCCAAGTTCGATGCCATGCGCTACGGCCTGCGCGTCCTGCCCCGGGGAGTGGACGACCCGAGCGCCGAACAGGTCATGGCGGCCTCTCGAGACGCCGGTTTCGGCGACGAGGTCAAGCGCCGGATCATCCTGGGCACCTACGCGCTGTCCAGCGGCTACTACGACGCCTACTACGGCTCGGCCCAGAAGGTCCGCACGCTGATCTCGCGTGACTTCGCCTCGGCGTTCGAGAAGGCCGATGTCCTGATGTCTCCAACCACACCGACGACCGCGTTCAAGATCGGCGAGAAGCTCCACGACCCGCTTGCCATGTACCTCAACGATATTGCAACGATCCCGGCCAACCTGGCCGGCGTTCCGGGCATGTCCCTGCCGAGCGGCCTGGCCGACGAGGACGGACTCCCGACCGGCGTCCAGATCCTCGCACCAGCAACGAAGGACGAGCGCCTGTATGGCGTCGGTGCAGCACTCGAGGCCGCGCTCATCGCGCGCTGGGGTGGTCCCTTGCTCGCCAGGGCGCCGGAGCTGTTGACCGCTGCTAGCAGTCGGGAGGTGCGCGCATGAGCACCGTGACGAGTGCCAATGGGGCAGAGCCTGTCGTCGACTACGCCGAGGCCGTTCAGACGTATGACCCCGTGATGGGCCTCGAGGTGCACGTCGAGCTGAACACCGCGACCAAGATGTTCTGTGGTTGCGCGACCGGCTTTGGCGCAGAACCGAATACGCAGGTCTGCCCCGTGTGTCTCGGGCTGCCCGGAGCACTGCCTGTCGTCAACGCGATTGGGGTCGACTCGGCAATCCGCATCGGTCTGGCACTCAACTGCGAGATCGCCACATGGTGCCGCTTTGCGCGCAAGAACTACTTCTACCCGGACATGCCGAAGAACTTCCAGACCTCGCAGTATGACGAACCGATCGCCTTCAACGGCTATCTCGACGTCGAGCTTGAGGATGGGTCGAACTTCCGGGTCAACATCGAGCGAGCTCACATGGAGGAGGACACCGGCAAGTCGCTGCACATCGGCGGCGCCACCGGACGCATCCACGGTGCCGACCACAGCCTGGTCGACTACAACAGGGCCGGCATCCCGCTGGTCGAGATCGTGACCAAACCTATTGTGGGCGCGGGCGATCGGGCACCCCAGGTGGCCAGGGCCTACGTCTCGGCGCTGCGTGACCTGCTCAAGGCGCTGGGCGTCAGCGACGTCAGGATGGAAGAGGGGTCCCTACGCTGCGATGCGAACCTCTCCTTAAGGCCCAAGGCCGCTGAGGGGCAGGATCAGAATGACGTCCACCTGGGCACCCGCACCGAGACCAAGAACGTCAACTCCCTGCGGTCGGTCGAGCGGGCCATACGTTACGAGATCACCCGTCACGCGGCAGTGCTGAACAGTGGCGCCTCCATCGTGCAGGAGACCAGGCACTGGCACGAGGACACCAGCGTCACGACGTCCGGCCGGGTGAAGTCGGACGCCGACGACTACCGCTACTTCCCTGAGCCCGACCTGCTGCCCGTTGCTCCGACGCGGGAGCGCGTGGAGGAGCTGCGCGCCACTCTGCCCGAGCCGCCGCCCGAACGTCGTCGCCGGCTTCAGAGTGACTGGGGTTACAGCGATCTCGAGATGCGTGACGTCATGAACGCAGGTGCGGTCGAGCTGATCGAGGAGTCCGTTGCCGCCGGCGCAACGCCTGCTGGCGCTCGCAAGTGGTGGATGGGCGAGCTGGCCCGTCGCGCGAGTGTCGAGGGTCGTGATCTGGCGGACTTCGGTGTGACTCCGGCTCACGTCGCCCAGCTCGACGCGCTCGTGGGATCCGGCCGCCTCAACGACTCGATGGCCCGTCAGGTGCTCGAGGGTGTTCTTTCCGGTGAGGGCTCGCCGGAGACGGTTGCCGACGCGAACGGGCTGAGACTCGTCAACGACGAAGGCGCGCTGTCGGCCGCCGTCGACGCCGTCATAGAGGCGAACCCCGTTGTCGCAGACAAGGTTCGCGAGGGCAAGGTAGCGGCTGCCGGCGCCTTGATCGGGCAGGTCATGAAGGAGATGAAGGGGCAGGCGGATGCGGCCAAGGTCCGCGAGCTCATCCTCGCCAAGCTCGGCGGCTCCTGACCTCTCCTGCGTCGCCCCTCTCGTGAGTCGGACCGAGGAGTGGCTCTTGCCCCTGCTCGCAGGCTCCCTTGACGGGGCTGCGAGCCACCCCTCGATCCTCCTTGTTCCACGGGCTCCCTTGACTGGGCTTCGAGCCACCCCTCCGCCCTCTTTGTTCTCAAATCCCCTTCTGCTGGCTTGCGAGCCGCCCCTCGACCCTCCTTTAGCGAACTGGTAGTCGGAGGGCGAGGATCCGGTCGTCCCCCGGGCGGGGGCTACCGCGGAAGGTGTTGCTGGTGATCAGCCAGAGCCGTCCGTCGGGGGCAGACATGACGGTGCGCAGGCGTCCGTACCTGCCCTCCAGCAGCCGTTCCGGGGTTCCCGGCTGCCCCTCGGCATCGAACGGGATGTGCCACAACGACTCGCCGCGCAGGGCCGCCATGTAGACGGCACCGTCAGCGCCTACGGCGATCCCACTTGGCGACGCATCATCGGTTGGCCACTGCTCGATCGGGTCGATGAAACCGTCTTGGTGGGCGATCCCCTCGACGTCCGGCCAGCCGTAGTTGCGTCCCGGTTCGATCCGGTTCAGCTCGTCCCAGGTGTCCTGGCCGAACTCACTGGCGTACATGGTTCCGGCCCGGTTCCAGGCCATCCCCTGGACGTTGCGATGGCCCATGCTCCAGATGCGGGATCCGGGGAAGGGGTTGCCCGGTGCAGGTGAGCCCTCGGCGGTGACCCGCAGGATCTTGCCGTTGAGGGACGCCTTGTCCTGTGCGGGTTGGCGCTGGCCGGCGTCACCGGTGGCGATGTAGAGGAAGCCGTCCGGACCGAACGCAAGCCGGCCGCCGTCGTGGTTTGCGGCCTTGGCGATGCCCTCGACGATGACTCGACCTGGCGTCAACGTGGTGCCGTCGAAGGTCATTCGCATGACCCGGTTGTCGTTGCCTGCGGTGAAGTAGACGAAGACCGTCCGGTCCGACGCGAACGCGGGGGACACCGCGATACCGAGAAGTCCTCCCTCCCCGTCGGGCTCGACTCCGGGAACACGACCCACCGAGACCGGGGCCGACCCCTCAGCAATGTGCAGCACCTCACCCCGGTCACGCAGCGTGACAAGTGCTGTGCCGTCGGGCAGGAACCCCAGCCCCCAGGGCACCGGAAGGCCGGTCGCGATGGTCTGCGTGGACGTCGTCCTGGACGCCGTCGGGAGCACGACCGGTTCCCCGTCACGTGTACAGCCGGTGAGGACGACGCCGATCAACAGCATCCACAAGGCCCGTCCGCTCATGCCACATTCTGACCCGTTACGGTTTCGACATGACTGTGATCTCGCTGCCGGACCGTAGATGGATCGATCTCGTCGGGCCGGTGGATGGCGTAGAGATCGTGCAGTGGGATCTGTCGGGGGAGGCTCCGCGCCAGGACGAGATCACCTTCGCGGTGCCGCCCTATCTCGGTTCTCCGCCGTGGCAGCAGCTCGGCACATTGCCGAATCTGAACGTCGTCCAGCTGCTCAGCGCCGGGTACGACAACGTGCTCGCTGCCCTGCCCGCAGGCGTACTGCTCGCCAACGCGGCCGGTGTCCACGACGCTTCAACGGCGGAGCTCGCGGTGACGCTCACGCTGAGCTCGCTGCGCGGCATACCGGAGTTTGTTGCAGCACAGGGGCGTTCGCAGTGGTTGCCCTCCGAGAACAGGGAGTCGTTGGCGGACAAGAAGGTGCTTATCGTCGGGTATGGCGGGATCGGAGTCGCGATCGCGCGTCGCCTCAGCGGGTTCGAGGCGACGCTCACGGCTGTGGCCTCGCGGGCTCGGTCCGGTGATGACCTCGTGCCCTCGGTGCATGGGGTGGACGAGCTTGCCTCCCTACTCCCCACGCACGACGTGGTCATCCTGATCGTTCCGCTCTCGGACGCGACCGAGGGTCTGGTCGATCGCGACTTCCTGGCCTCGATGCCCGACGGGTCGCTGCTGGTCAACGTCTCGCGCGGCAAGGTCGTGGACACCAGCGCACTGGTCGAAGCCACGGCGTCGGGGCGGATCCGCGCCGCGTTGGACGTCACGGATCCTGAGCCGCTGCCTGCCGACCACCCTTTGTGGCAGACGCCGGGGGTCCTGATCAGCCCGCATGTGGGCGGAGCCTCGAGCGCCTTCGCGCCGCGGGCAGTTGCGTTGCTGAGGGATCAGATTGCGGCGTTTGCGGCGGAGCGTCCGCTGCGCAACGTAGTGAACGCAGGCTGACCCATTGCGTGGGTCGGTGGTCCGCTGCAGGATCAGGTCATGACCCGGACACTGCTCGCCATCGGCACGCGCAAGGGGTTCTGGCTGGCCCAGAGCGATGACCGGACGACGTGGACGCTGGATGGCCCGCACTTCCTCATGCGCGAGGTCCCCAGCATCGGCATCGACGTGCGCGTCGGACCTGCGCGGCTGCTCGTCGGTGTGAGATCGGAGCACTGGGGTCCGACGGTCATGAGAAGTGATGACCTCGGCAAGTCCTGGGATGAGACCCCCGATGGCTCGATCCACTTCCCCGAGGACACCGGAGCCGCCGTCGAGCGAATCTGGCAGATCACTCCGGACGTCCATGACGACGACGTGGTCTGGGCCAGCACGGAGCCGCAGGCGTTGTGGCGCAGCGATGACCGCGGCGAGACGTTCTCGCTGGTCCGGGGTCTGTGGGACCACCCGCATCGGCCGCAGTGGGGCGCGGGCTTCGGCGGCGCCGCGATCCATACGATCCTGCCCGACCCGGCCGACCCTGCCGCCATGCTCGTGGCGATGAGCACGGGCGGCGTCTACCGGACGGCTGACCAGGGCGTGACATGGACGCCCAACAACACGGGGATCAAGGCGCCCTACCAGCCCGACCCGTGGCCGGAGTTCGGCCAGTGCGTGCACAAGGTCGCCAGGGACAGCGTCAGCTCCTCGCGTCTCTACGCCCAGAACCACCACGGTGTCTACCGCTCGGATGACAACGGAGCCACGTGGGCCTCGATCGCCGACGGCCTGCCGACCGACTTCGGCTTCACCGTTCTGGCGCATCCGACCAAGGGTGACACCGTGTGGCTGATCCCCGTCACCGCCGACGGCGAACGAATTCCTCCCGGTGGCCAGCTTCAGGTCCAGCGCTCCTCCGACGCCGGCGCATCCTGGGTGACCTGCTCCGATGGGCTTCCCGCTCCGTCATACACGTGCGTGCTGCGTGACGCGGCTGCCGTGGACACCCATGAGCAGGCGGGGGTCTACTTCGGGACTCGCAACGGCGACGTCTATGCATCCTCTGACGAGGGAGAGAGCTTCCTCCGCATCGCCGAGCAGCTGCCGGACGTACTGTGCGTTCGTGCGGCCGTGCTCACATGAGCGACGGTGTTCGGATCATTCTTCCAGGAGTCCTCCGGGAGCTGGCCGACGGCGACGGCGAGCTGATCGTTCCCGTTGGCGGCGAGGCCACCGTATTGCGCACGGTCCTGGATGCAGCCGTCGTCACCCGACCCCAGCTCGGCGCTCGCATACGCGACGAGACCGGCGCATTGCGTCGCCACGTCAACGTCTTCATCGACGGCCAGGACGCACGCCCCGCTGGTGGGCTGGATGCCGTGGTCGGCCCTGACGCAGTCGTCCACATCCTCCCGTCGATTGCCGGCGGATGACCGGCGATGCCGACGACTGAGCGCACCCTGCTGCTGCTACGTCACGCCAAGGCGCAGCAGTCGCAGGGCCTCCCTGACCACGATCGCGGGCTCGCAGTGCGAGGTCGTAGGGACGCGCGTGCCGTCGGTCAGTGGTTGAGCGATCCGTCGCGCGATCTGGCCCTCGACCTCGCCCTCTGTTCAACCTCCGAACGCACCCGCCAGACCCTCGATGGTCTCTGCGCCGGCGGTGCCCTCGTGAGGGAGTCGCGGTTCGACGAACGGATCTACAACGCCAGCGCGGCCTCCCTGCTGGGCGTGCTGCTGGAGGTTTCGGACTCGGTCAACACCGTCCTGTTGATCGGCCATGCCCCCGGGATCCCCATGCTGGCAATGGCGCTCGCGATAGGGGGCACCGGGTCGACCAAGACCCTCGAGCGTCTGTCGAAGGGCTTTCCCACGTCCGGCCTTGCGATCCTGGGGTTCGAGGGTGGCTGGGCTGACCTGGCCCCTGAGACGGCGTACCTGCGTGAGTTCGTGGTTCCGCGAGGCTGAGCGCAGGGGGTGGATGTCCGCAGGGCGAGATCAAGGTCTCAGCCCGTGGAATGGGTCATAGAATCCGGGCATGACACAGAGTCCAACCCCTTCCTCCGGCCAGCCCGACATCAAGCCGCGCAGCCGCGACGTCACCGACGGGCTGGAGAAGGCCGCGGCCCGTGGCATGCTCCGCGCCGTGGGCATGGGCGATGACGACTGGGTCAAGCCCCAGATCGGGGTTGCCAGCTCGTGGAACGAGATCACCCCGTGCAACCTGTCGCTGGATCGGCTCGCCAAGGCGGTCAAGGACGGCGTGCACGCGGCCGGTGGCTTCCCGCTGGAGTTCGGGACCATCAGCGTCAGCGACGGCATCTCCATGGGGCACGAGGGCATGCACTTCTCGCTGGTCAGCCGCGAGATCATCGCCGACTCGGTCGAGACGGTCATGCAGGCCGAACGGCTTGACGGCTCCGTTCTGCTGGCCGGCTGCGACAAGTCGCTGCCGGGGATGCTCATGGCCGCCGCGCGCCTCGACCTTGCAAGTGTCTTCCTGTATGCCGGGTCGATCCTTCCGGGCATCGCCAAGATGAGCGACGGGTCGGAGCGGACGGTCACCATCATCGACGCCTTCGAGGCAGTTGGGGCTTGCGCCGCAGGTCGAATGAGCCGCGACGACGTCGACGCCATCGAACGCGCAATCTGCCCGGGTGAGGGCGCCTGCGGAGGCATGTACACCGCCAACACGATGGCCTGCGTGGCAGAAGCTCTCGGGATGTCGCTGCCCGGCAGTGCGGCACCGCCGGCCACCGACCGTCGCCGTGACGGGTTTGCCCGCAAGTCCGGAGAGGCTGTCGTCGGTCTGTTACGCCAGGGCGTCACCGCGCGCCAGATCATGACCAAGGAGGCGTTCGAGAACGCCATCGCTGTCGTCATGGCGTTCGGCGGATCGACCAACGCGGTCCTGCACCTGCTGGCCATCGCCAACGAAGCCGAGGTCGAGCTCTCCCTGGACGACTTCGCGCGGATCGGGGCCACAGTCCCGCACCTGGCCGACGTCAAGCCGTTCGGCCGCTTCGTCATGACTGACATCGACCGCGTGGGCGGTGTCCCCGTGGTCATGAAGGCGCTCCTGGATGCCGGACTGCTGCATGGCGACGCTCTGACGGTCACCGGTCGTACGGTGGCTGAGAACCTCGCCGACCTCCGCCCGCCAGACCCCGACGGTCAGGTCCTGCGCGCCATGTCCGAGCCCATCCACAAGACCGGTGGCCTCACCATGCTTCGCGGTTCCCTCGCGCCCGAGGGCGCTGTCGTCAAGTCGGCCGGCTTTGACGCGAACGTGTTCGAAGGCAGCGCAAGGGTCTTCGACGGTGAGCGAGCGGCGATGGATGCCGTGGCGAATGGCTCCCTGAAGGCCGGGGACGTGCTGGTCATCCGCTACGAGGGGCCCAAGGGCGGACCGGGCATGCGCGAGATGCTGGCCGTCACCGGCGCCATCAAGGGCGCTGGTCTCGGCAAGGACGTCCTTCTGCTGACCGACGGCCGGTTCTCCGGCGGCACCACGGGGCTGTGCGTCGGACATGTGGCCCCCGAGGCGGAGGACGGTGGCCCCATCGCCTTCGTTCAGGACGGTGACCGGATCCGCCTGGACGTTGCCGCAGGGACTCTCGACGTCGACGTGACGCCAGAGGTGATGGCGGAGCGGGCGGTGGGCTTCACCCCACCCGCCCCCAAGTACTCACGAGGCGTCCTGGCCAAGTACCGCAAGCTGGTCGGCAGCGCCGCGCAGGGGGCCGTCTGCGGCTAGGCGGTTCATCTGTCGCGGCGGTCCATGTGTCGGACAACACGTCCGAATGTTGAGACCGCACGCACACCCGGTTGACACTGCACCGCCGCTGACTGCACGGTTGGCGCGTGGCCCGAATTCCCGTACTTCCCTAGCGCGCAGACTCCCACCCGAGTCAGCGCGCTGCCCCTCATGTCCGCATCCGGATCGGGGGGTTTTTTTGTGCAGACGGTTCGTCATCACGGACTGGTTCGGACCACAGAACTGCAAGAGACGCTAGCTCTTGAAAGCGGTGACGAAAGTGACTGAAGTCAAGGCCCCCGGGCCCGACTCGACCCCAGACGCGTCCGGGCAGCAGAGTCCCTCGCCTGCGGATCTTGCGGGTTCGACCCGCGCAGGCACCGTGACCACCGGCGAGGCCGCATCCCAGGTCACCGGCGCGCAGGCTCTGGTCATGGCGCTGGAGGCGCTGGGCGTCGACACCGTCTTCGGGATCCCCGGTGGTGCAATCCTGCCGGCATACGATCCGCTGCTGGACTCCACCAAGGTGCGGCACATCCTCGTGCGCCACGAGCAGGGCGCGGGACACGCGGCGGAGGGCTACGCGTCTGCCAGCGGCAAGGTCGGCGTGTGCATGGCTACGAGCGGTCCGGGTGCGACCAACCTGGTCACGCCGATCGCCGATGCGTACATGGACTCGGTCCCCATCGTCGCCATCACCGGTCAGGTCACCTCGAGGTCCATCGGTACAGATGCCTTTCAGGAGGCCGACATTCGCGGCATCACCATGCCGATCACGAAGCACAACTATCTGATCACGGATGCCGCCGCCATCCCGCGTGCGATAGCCGAGGCCTTTCATATCGCCGGGACCGGCCGCCCGGGTCCGGTGCTGGTCGACATCAGCAAAGACGCACTGATGGCCATGACCACGTTTGTATGGCCCCCCAAGCTCGACCTGCCCGGCTACCGTCCCGTGGCGAAGCCGCACGGCAAACAGATCCGGGAGGCAGCCCGGCTCATCGGCGAGGCGCGCCGTCCGGTGCTGTATGTCGGCGGCGGAGTCATCCGCGCTGGTGCCAGCGACCTGCTGCGCGAGTTCGTCGAGCTGACCCAGATACCTGTGGTCACCACGTTGATGGCCCGCGGAGCCGTGCCCGACAGCCATCCGCTGCACCTCGGTATGCCGGGCATGCACGGTTCGGTGGCAGCCGTCACGGCCCTGCAGAAGTCCGACCTGTTGATCGCGCTCGGCGCCCGCTTCGACGACCGGGTGACCGGTCAGCTCTCGACGTTCGCCCAGGGCGCCAAGGTCATCCACGCCGACATCGATCCCGCCGAGATCTCCAAGAACCGCGTTGCCGACGTGCCGATCGTTGGCGACTGCAAGGACGTCATCAGCGACCTCATCGCAGCGCTGGGCGGCGGACCGAAGGGTGCCCGTCCGGGCGACTACGAGTCGTGGCGCGGGCAGGTCGCCGAGTGGAAGGCCACGTTCCCGGTGGGCTACTCCGCACCTGATGACGGGGCGCTCTCCCCGCAGTACGTCATCGAGCGGATCGGCGCGATCAGCGGACCGGGTTCCGTCTTCGTCGCGGGCGTCGGCCAGCACCAGATGTGGGCCGCACAGTTCGTGAAGTATGAACGGCCGCACAGCTGGATCAACTCCGGCGGTCTGGGCACGATGGGCTTCGCAGTGCCGGCGGCCATGGGAGCCAAGGTTGCCCAGCCGGAGCGGACGGTCTGGGCCATCGACGGTGACGGTTGCTTCCAGATGACCAACCAGGAGCTCGCGACCTGCGTCATCAACAAGATCCCGATCAAGGTCGCGATCATCAACAACTCGAGCCTGGGCATGGTCCGCCAGTGGCAGACGCTCTTCTACAACGAGCGCTACTCCAACACCGACCTGCACACCAGCCACGAGCAGATCCGTGTTCCCGACTTCGTCAAGCTGGCCGAAGCCTACGGATGCGTCGGGCTACGCTGCGACTCACCCGATGACGTCGACGCGACCATCAAGAAGGCGATGGAGATCAACGACCTTCCCGTCGTCGTCGACTTCGTCGTCCACCGCGATGCGATGGTGTGGCCGATGGTTCCGTCCGGAGTCAGCAATGACCAGATCCAGACTGCACGCGGCCTGACGCCGGTGTGGGACCGCGAAGACTGAAGGGGACCCAGACATGAACAAGCACACGCTGTCAGTCCTGGTGGAGAACAAGCCGGGGGTCCTGGCCCGTATTGCGGGGCTGTTCTCGCGCCGCGGGTTCAACATCGACTCCCTGGCGGTGGGCCCGACCGAGCACCCCGAGGTGTCACGCATGACGGTCGTCGTCGACGTCGAGGACCTCCCGCTCGAACAGGTCACCAAACAGCTCAACAAGCTGGTCGAGGTGCTCAAGGTCGTCGAGCTCGATCACAACGCCTCCGTTCAGCGCGAGATCCTGCTGGTCAAGGTCCGAGCCGACATGCAGACGCGCTCCCACATCCTTGAGACAGCGGCACTGTTCCGGGCCAAGGTGGTCGACGTCGCCACGGACGCCGTGACCATCGAGGCCACCGGTAGCAGCGACAAGCTGGACGCCCTTCTGCGAATCCTGGAGCCCTTTGGCATCAGGGAGCTCGTGCAGTCCGGCAGGGTCGCGATCAGCCGCGGCTCCCGCTCCATCACCGACCGTACGTTGCGGTCCGCCTGAGCGGACCACGATTCACGCAACCTCATTTCACGCAACCGCATTTCACGCAACCTCATTTCACGCAACCTCATTCACGCAACCGCATCACAAACCTGAAGGAGCCCGCCGTGGCTGAAATGTTCTATGACGACGATGCCGACCTGTCCCTGATCCAGGGGCGCAAGGTCGCCGTGATCGGCTATGGCAGCCAGGGCCACGCCCACGCACTGAACCTGCGTGACTCGGGCGTCGACGTCCGCGTCGGCCTCGCCGAGGGCAGCAAGTCGAAGGCCAAGGCCGAGGCAGAGGGACTGAAGGTCGTCTCGGTGGCCGAGGCCGTCCGCGAGGCCGACGTCGTCATGATCCTGACGCCGGACCAGGCTCAGCGCTCGGTGTACGCCGAGTCGATCGCCCCGAACCTCAAGGAGGGCGCGGCGCTGTTCTTCGCCCATGGGTTCAACATCCGCTTCGGCTACATCCAGGCTCCGTCAGGTGTCGACGTTGCGATGGTGGCCCCCAAGGGGCCGGGTCACCTCGTCCGCCGCGAGTACGTCGACGGTCGAGGAGTCCCCGTACTCGTCGCCGTGGAGAAGGACGAGTCCGGCACCGCCTGGGAACTGGCCAAGTCCTACGCCCGGGCGATCGGCGGCCTGCGGGCCGGCGGCATCAGGACGACCTTCACGGAGGAGACCGAGACCGACCTGTTCGGTGAGCAGGCTGTTCTGTGTGGTGGTGCCTCGCAGCTGGTCATGTACGGCTTCGAGACCCTCGTCGAGGCGGGCTACCAGCCCGAGGTGGCGTACTTCGAGTGCCTGCACGAGCTCAAGCTGATCGTCGACCTGATGGTCGAGGGTGGCATCGCCAAGCAGCGTTGGTCGGTCTCGGACACCGCTGAGTACGGCGACTACGTCTCCGGTCCGCGCGTCATCGACGAGCGGGTCAAGGAGAACATGAGGTCGGTCCTTGCCGACATCAGGAGCGGCGCCTTCGCCGAGCGCTTCATCGCCGACCAGGACGCCGGCGCCCCGGAGTTCAAGGCTCTGCGCGAGAAGGGCGCTGCCCACCCCATCGAGGCGACCGGGCGCGAGCTGCGTGGCCTGATGAGCTGGATCAAGCCGTCCGACTCGGACTACGTCGAGGGCTCCGCCGCGCGTTGATCGCGGGCCGGTGCGGGCGCCTGGACTGCGCGCCCTAAACTGGTGTCGGGCACAATGCGGTGCCGAGGAATCTGCTCTCCACCGGCCAACCGCACACCTGGACTGGCCGGTCCCCTCCAGCTGTGAAGGACAGGTCCATTGACCAAGCCCGTTGTCTTGATTGCCGAAGAGCTCTCGCCCGCGACCATCGACGCCCTCGGGCCCGACTTCGAGGTCCGCCACTGCGATGGCGCCAACCGCGACGAGCTGCTCGCGGCACTGACTGACGTTGACGCGGTGCTGATCCGCTCAGCCACAAAGATGGACCAGGAGGCGCTCGCCGCCGCCAAGAGGCTCAAGGTTGTCGCGCGCGCTGGTGTCGGCCTGGACAATGTGGATGTCAAGGCTGCGACCATTGCCGGCGTCATGGTGGTGAACGCCCCGACATCCAACATCACCTCGGCTGCCGAGCTGGCTGTTGGTCTGTTGCTCGCCACCGCCCGCAACATAGCGCCAGCCAACCAGTCGCTCAAGGGTGGCCAGTGGAAGCGCAGTCAGTACGGCGGCGTCGAGCTGCTCGGCAAGACCACCGGAATCGTGGGGCTCGGCCGGATCGGCGCCCTGATGGCTGAGCGGCTCGCGGGATTCGGCATGCGGCTCCTCGCCTACGACCCCTACCTGAGCGCGGCTCGCGCTGGTCAGCTCGGCGTGCAGCTCGTCTCGCTCGAAGAGCTGCTGGCCGAAAGCGACTTCATCACGGTGCACCTGCCCAAGACGCCGGAGACCATGGGTCTGATCGGCGAGGAGGCCCTCAAGCTGGTCAAGCCGTCTGTGCGGATCATCAACGCGGCCCGCGGCGGCATCGTCGACGAGCAGGCACTGGCCAACGCCCTCAAGGAAGGCCGCGTGGCCGGCGCCGGTATCGACGTGTGGTCGAAGGAGCCGTGCACGGAGTCCCCGCTCTTCGAGTTCGAGTCGGTCGTCGTCACGCCCCACCTCGGCGCATCCACCGAAGAGGCGCAGGAGAAGGCCGGTGTCGCGGTTGCCAGGTCGGTTCGGTTGGCCCTTGGTGGCGAGCTGGTCCCCGATGCCGTGAACGTGGCCGGGGGTGTCATCGCCGAGGAGGTCCGCCCCGGCATCGCCCTGGTGGAGAAGCTCGGCCGCATCTACACCGCCCTCGCGGGGTCGGTCCCGGCGCAGCTCGACATCGACGTCCGCGGAGAGATCACCCAGTTCGATGTCTCCATCTGGAAGCTGGCCGCTCTCAAGGGGCTGTTCCAGGACGTGGTCGAGGAGCAGGTTTCCTATGTCAACGCCCCCCTGCTGGCCCAGGAGCGAGGTTGCGAGGTTCGCCTCCTGACCGACCCGAACAGCGAGGACTTCCGCAACGTCACAGTGCTGCGCGGCACGCTCGCCGACGGCAGCGTCATCAGCGTGGCGGGCACCCTCACCGGTCCGCGGATGATCGAGAAGGTCGTGGGCGTCAACGGGTACGACCTCGAGGTCCCCATCTCGGATCACATGGCCTTCTTCACGTATGCCGACCGACCGGGAGTCGTGGGCAACGTGGGCCGGGTGCTCGGCGAGGCGGGGATCAACATCGGAGGCATGCAGGTGGCACGCGACGCCGCCGGTGGTAAGGCCCTCGGGGTGATCACTGTCGACTCGCAGATCCCGGCAACAGTGCTGAGCGAGATCGCGGCGGAGATCGGCGCGCACACGGTCAGGGTCGTCGACCTCGACGGCTGAACCTTCTGATTCGTCTCAATTGCTGAGAACACGTCCCAAATGCTAGGACGCTCACGTACTCTCGGGGTCAGAGGCCGCGGCTCACTACCAGCTGCTGCGGCCAGGCCATCTGAGTCAGCGACTCGCCGCGGAGACCCCGCACCCGCTGCTCACCGGCCGGGGGCAGGACTCGAAGGCCGCAAAACGCCTCGATATCAGCGTGTGATAGCCCACTGGGGTAAGGACGTGTTCAACATGAGCGAAGAAGAACTGGCTGCCCGCCGGGCGCTGCAGGAGTCCATGGACCTGCGCGACCAGGGCCATTCGGACGACTGAGCCGCTTCGGCACTGGATGGGCGGCGTCGGACACCATCCGGCGCCGTTCGTCATGTGAGACGGAGCGTCCAGGATGCAAGACTGCTCCTACTCTGATGAGCATGGTTGAGACGCGGGAACGAGATTCGCTGGATATCGCGGTCATCGGGGGCGATGGCATCGGCCCTGAGGTGGTGGCCGAAGGCCTCAAGGCGCTCTCGGCGGTCACATCGGGGACCGGCCTCAAGGTCAACACCACCGAGTACGACCTGGGAGCCCGCCGCTGGCACGCCACGGGTGAGACCCTGCCGGACTCGGTCCTCGAAGAGATCCGCGGACACGACGCAATTCTGCTTGGAGCTGTGGGTGACCCGGGTGTTCCCAGCGGGGTGCTCGAACGCGGGCTGCTGCTCAAGCTGCGATTCGCCTTCGACCAGTACGTGAACCTTCGCCCCGTTCGGCTCTATCCCGGGGTGCTGAGCCCGCTGGTGCTCGACCGGGTGGCTCCCAATGGCATCGACTTCGTCGTCGTGCGCGAAGGCACCGAAGGCCCGTACGTCGGCAATGGTGGCGCGCTGCGAGTGGGTTCCCCGGCGGAGATCGCCACCGAGGTAAGCATCAACACGCGGTATGGCGTGGAGCGGGTCGTGCGCGACGCCTTCGCTCGCGCGAGAGCTCGGGAACGCAAGCATCTGACCCTTGTTCACAAACACAACGTCCTCGTGAACGCCGGTGACCTTTGGCGCCGGACCGTCGATGAGGTTGGCGCCGAGTTCCCAGACGTGGCAACGGCATACCAGCACGTGGACGCGGCCACGATCTTCATGGTCACCGACCCCGGGCGCTTCGACGTGATCGTCACGGACAACCTCTTCGGCGACATTCTCACCGACATCGCGGCCGCGATCGCTGGTGGCATCGGCCTCGCCGCCAGCGGCAACATCAACCCTGAGGGCACTGCCCCCAGCATGTTCGAGCCGGTCCACGGCTCGGCGCCCGATATCGCCGGTCAGGGCAAGGCCGACCCGACCGCTGCGATCCTGTCCGTCGCCATGCTCCTGGACCATCTCGGACGTCCCCAGGATGCGCTTCGGCTCGAGCAGGCTGTGGCTTCCGACCTGCGCACGCGGGGGAGCGCGACCCGCTCGACCTCGCAGGTCGGCGACGCCATCGCGGCACTGGTTGGCTGATCCCGGTAACCTTCGGGGTGCACACACCACGCGCACGTCCTGGAGGACCCATGTCAACGTCAGCACTGTCGTTCACCGTCGAGCTGCGTTCTGACCCGTTGCCGGACGACCAGCGCGAAGCCGTTCTGGCCAACCCAGGTTTTGGCAAGACCTTCACCGACCACATGGCGCTGGCCACGTGGACAGCAGGTCGCGGTTGGCATGACGCCAAGGTCACGGCCTACGGGCCGTTGTCCCTCTACCCCTCAGCGGCGGTTCTGCACTACGCCCAGGAGATCTTCGAGGGGATGAAGGCCTACCGGCACGCTGACGGCTCGGTCTGGGGTTTCCGCCCAGAGGCCAATGCGGCCCGATTCGCCCGTAGCGCAGAGCGACTGGCCCTTCCGCAGCTGTCCGCAACGGATTTCATCGAGTCGGTCAGAGCGCTTGTTGCGACCGACGAGAAGTGGGTTCCGGCGGGTGACGGCGGTGAGGCCACCCTGTACCTACGTCCGTTCATGTTCGCATCCGAGGCTTTCCTGGGTGTGCGTCCTGCGGCCGAGGTGACCTACGCCGTGATCGCCTCGCCCGCAGGTCCCTACTTCGCCGGCGGACTCAAGCCCGTCTCCATCTGGCTGTCCACCAGCTACACCCGAGCTGCCCCTGGCGGGACCGGCGCGGCCAAGGCTGGTGGCAACTACGCAGCCAGCCTTGCGGCACAGGTCGAGGCCACGGCCAACGGCTGCGACCAGGTGGCGTTCCTTGACGCGGTGGATCGCAAGTGGGTCGAGGAGCTCGGCGGGATGAACCTCTTCTTCGTCTACCGGGACGGCACCATCGCGACCCCGGCGCTGACCGGCACGATTCTCGAGGGTGTTACGCGCTCCTCGATCCTGGAGCTGGCTGAGGACCTCGACCTCAAGGTCGACGAGCGTCGTATCTCCATCGACGAGTGGCGCGACGGTGCCGCCAGCGGAGAGATCACCGAGGTGTTCGCTTGCGGGACGGCTGCAGTCGTGACGCCGGTCGGGCGGCTGGCCTGGCAGGGAGGGGATGTGACCATCGGCGATCACGGGGTCGACGGAGGCGTTGGGTCGGTGACCCGCTCGATCCGTGAGGCTCTGCTCGACGTGCAGTACGGCCGCGCCGCTGACTCTCGCGGCTGGCTGACCCGCCTGGCCTGAGAGGTACTGGCTGACCACATTGTGACGTGACCACAGCGTGAGACGGGTAGCCAAATGGTGGATGAGCATGCCACGCTGCAGCCGTGAGCAAATCACGGACGGCTGTGGCTACCGCCACCATCATTATCGAATAGCGCGACGGGGCTTTTCCCGCCGCGCAGACCTCCCACACCCTGGGGGGTCTTTTTCGTTCCCGGGCCACACCCCGCCCGGACGATGCGCACGGTGGGACGATCGTGACCGACCAAGGAGATCACAGCGATGCATGACACATTTCTCAGACAGGGCTGACGATGAGCGACCTACATGTTTACGACACCACGCTGCGTGATGGTGCGCAGCAAGAGGGCCTGAACCTCTCGGTCGAGGACAAGCTGGCCATCGCGATGCACCTTGACGAGCTCGGTGTCGGTTTCATCGAAGGTGGTTGGCCCGGTGCCAACCCCAAGGACACCGAGTTCTTCGCACGTGCCCTCCGGGAGCTCACCTTTCGCAATGCCACGCTCGTCGCGTTCGGCGCCACGCGGCGGGCGGGCACTGTGGCAGCCGATGACCCGCAGGTCCGGGCGCTCATCGACTCGGATGCGTCGGTGGTGACGATTGTGGCCAAGGCGCACCCCCGCCACGTCGAGTCCGCTTTGCATACAACCCTGCCGGAGAACCTCGCGATGATTCGCGACACGGTGTCCTTTCTTCGTGCTGAGGGTCGCCGCGTGTTCCTGGACGCAGAGCATTTCTTCGATGGTTACCTGGCTGACCGCGCATACGCGGTGGAGGTCCTGCGTGTCGCTGCCGAGGCGGGGGCCGAGGTCGTGGCCCTGTGCGACACGAACGGGGGGATGCTGCCCCCACAGATCGCCGATGTCGTCGCCGATGTCATGGACGCGAGCCATGCCCGGTTGGGCATCCACTGCCACAACGACACCGGATGTGCGGTGGCCAACTCCCTGGCTGCCGTCGCGGCTGGCGTCACCCATGTCCAGGGCACCATCAACGGGTATGGCGAGCGCACCGGTAACGCAGACCTGCTCACCGTGGTCAGCAACCTCCAGATCAAGCAGGGGCGCAAGGTGCTGCCCGAAAGCCGGCTTCGTGAGGCGACCCGGATCGCCCACGCGATCAGCGAGGTCACCAACGTGCCTCCCTACAGCAGGCAGCCCTATGTCGGCGCAAGTGCGTTCGCCCACAAGGCAGGTCTGCACGCCAGCGCCATCAAGGTCGACCCCGACCTGTACCAGCACACCGACCCCATGGCCGTGGGCAACGACATGCGCATGCTGGTCTCGGACATGGCCGGGCGGGCCAGCATCGAGCTGAAGGGGCGCGAGCTCGGCTACGACCTGAGCGAGCAGCCGGAGCTCCTCGGCCGCGTCGTCGCCCGGGTCAAGGAGCTCGAGCTCGCGGGCTACACGTTCGACGCCGCAGACGCCTCGTTCGAGCTGTTGCTGCACGCTGAGGTTGCGGGCGAGCCTCTGCGCTACTTCGGGGTGGAGTCCTGGCGGGTTATCACGGACTCGGTCGGACAGGGCCAGGCCATGTCGGAGGCCACGGTCAAGCTGATCGCCGGGGGCGGGCGCGTGGTGGCCACCGGAGAGGGCAACGGTCCGGTCAACGCGCTGGACCACGCTCTGCGGCAAGCGCTTTCGGACGCCTACCCCGAGCTGGACAAGCTTGAGCTCATCGACTTCCGGGTGCGTATTCTCGATGCCGCCCACGGCACCGATGCCGTGACGAGGGTGCTCATCGAGACCTCGGACGGGTCCACGTCCTGGGAGACGGTCGGGGTGGCGCCCAACATCGTCGAGGCCAGCTGGATCGCCCTGGTCGACGGGATCACCTACGGCTTG